>JAGOZY010000013.1 GCA_018058445.1 Negativicutes bacterium
CAGTCTTTGACGCTCTGGCTCGCACTCAATCGGTAAAAACTCCAGTGTCTGTCCGACATATGGCCCGAAATCTTCGACTCGTGTCAGTTCCATCTGAGAAGCGGGAACAAAGGCTCTAATTCCTTGGACAGAGACTGTCACTCCGCCTTTTACAACTTCTTTCACCGTACCTTGGACGGTCTCGCCCCGCTCCACTTTTTCAGGCATTTCTTGCCAGAAAGCTTCCCGCAAGGCGCGACTTTGGGAAAGCACCGGGTGTCCTTCGCTATTTTGTGTTTGCAAGACTAGTGCTTCAACCTCGCTACCGACGGGAAAAGCTTCTTCTAAGGATTTTCCTTCTGGAAGTAGTACTTCATTATGCGAAATAAAGCCATCGCTTTTTCCGCCTAGATGGACGAAGAGACCTTCTGCATTGACAGTGGTTACAACACCTTTTATGAGTTGTCCGGTTTTGATAGATCCAACAATTTCTTCACTAAGCATTTGCTCCATGTTTTCCATTATTTTCTCCCCCTCCTGTCGCTCTTGCTTCCCAAAAGCTTTAAGACGTGTCGCTACATCTTGGATAATCCGATCTGGAGTCGAAGCTCCAGCGGTAATGCCCACAACAGAGATATTTTCAAACCAAGTAGGATCAAGCTCTTCACCTGTCTCAACCAGGATAACCGATTTGTCTTCTTCTTTCGCAATTTCTGCAAGACGGCGAGTGTTTCCACTATTTTTACCACCCACCACCACAACAATTTCTACTTTTTCACATAAATCGCGAACTGCTTGCTGACGAAGTTCCGTTGCCGCACAGATCGTATTGCGTACCGCTACGTCTTCCGCTTTTGTCTCGAGCACTTTAACGATTTCACTAAAAATAGAATTTTGGAAAGTGGTTTGTGCAACAATTCCAATCGACTCACCAAGCGCGAACTCAGCTGCTTCTTGAACGGACGAAATCACTTGTGACTTATCACCGGCCCAAGCTTTTACACCTTGGACTTCAGGGTGATCAGGCTCACCAACGATAATAATTCGTCGCCCTTCTTTGGCGAAAGTCAGCACTGCTTCGCGTACTTTCCGAACATGAGGACAAGTCGCATCCAGTATTTCAAGACCTTGGGCCTGAGCTTCTTCATAGATGAGTGGGCCAACTCCATGAGAGCGAATAATCACTCGCTTCACCGGCAAGTTCTCCAGCGAGTCGGTTACGCCAACCCCTAATTCCTTTAGTTCTTGGACAACTTGAGGATTATGAATAATCGGTCCTAGTGTTACAGCACCACCAGGAGTCTCAGCACTTGCAATTGCGCTTTCGACTGCGCGCCTAACTCCGTAGCAAAAACCCATTTCTTGAGCAAAAATAACTCTCATTTTTTTCACCTCAGTCTCACTAATACCTCTCTAGTATAACATTTTTAGCCGATTCTTTCAGCAATCACAACTTGTTCCTTTTGATCTTCCTCAGAAAGCTCAACTTTTATGATTTCTCGTTGGGCAGTTGGGACATTTTTTCCGACATAATCCGCGCGAACGGGGAGTTCTCGATGTCCGCGATCAATGAGTACCGCAAGCTGGATTGAATTGGGTCTCCCCAGATCAATAAGCGCATTAAGGGCCGACCTGATCGTCCGGCCTGTATAAAGCACGTCATCGACTAATACAAGCGTCTTTCCAGAAATATTTAGAGGAATTTCGGTGCTGTGTACGATCGGTTGTTCATTTAAAGTAGATAGATCATCCCGATAAAGAGTAATGTCTAAAATTCCAACGGGTATTTTAGTTCCTTCGATGGATTGAATCATTTCAGCAATTCGATGCGCAAGAGGAACGCCGCGAGTGCGAATTCCGACAAGAATCACATCGGAAACACCTTTGTTTTTCTCAATGATTTCATGTGAGATTCGAGTGATTGCTCTACGGATTGCCTGCGAGTCCATAATAATCGCTTTTTCTTGAAAGGCTGGCTTCATATTTCCCTCTCCTCTTTTTCAAGATTTTCTATGATTCTACTCCGGTCATCTTTTTCAAGTTCTTCTAGGATTTGTATCATGTCGCCCGGCAGTGGCGCTTCACAACTGATTCGCTCACCGGTTGTCGGATGAATAAAGCTTAGCTCTTTGGCATGAAGCGCTTGACCATCAATTTCAAATTTTTGCTTTCGAGTGCCATAGAGGGGATCGCCAACCACCGGATAGCCGATATAGGCAAGATGAACCCGAATCTGATGAGTCCTACCAGTCACAAGGTGGCATTGGACCAAGCTGAAGTCTTCAAATCGCTTAAGAACAACAAACTCGGTCGTTGCATCTTTTCCGCCTTGGGATAAAACTGCCATTTTTTTCCGATCAGTTTTATGTCTGCCAATCGGAGCGACGATTCGCCCCTTACTTTCTTCGATACGACCTTGAACAATCGTCCAGTATACTCGTTTGGCTGTTCGTTCGCGAATTTGATCAGCCAAGCTTTGATGGGCTTTATCATTTTTCGCAACGACCAAAGTACCAGACGTATCTTTATCGAGCCGATGAACGATACCTGGACGAATCTCGCCACCAATACCGGAAAGGTCGCCACATTGAGCCAAGAGTGCATTCACAAGCGTCCCATCGGCATGGCCTGCTGCTGGATGTACCACGAGACCGCGTGGCTTATTTACCACGATCAAGTCTTTATCTTCATACAAGACCGGAATCCCCATCTCTTCCGGCGCTAACTTACTTGCTGCGGCTTCCGGGATCATGAGTATCACTCGATCAGTCGGTTCAATTTTTTGCCCGGCTTTTGATTTTTTGCCATTTACAGTGACTTGTCCATCTTTAATCCAGCGTTGGAGAATCGTCCGCGAATGTTCTGGTAGCGCGCTTGCCAGCGCGGCATCCAGCCGTTGTCCTCCATATAAACTCATATCTAAAACTTGCTCTGTCATAGTTCAATCCCCTCTTTTTTGTCAGCCTTCCACAGGGTCCACCCAAGAAGTGCTGCCCCACAAACAATACCAATATCAGCCAAATTAAAAATCGGCCAAATGCGAAAATCTAAAAAATCGACCACTCCGGCAAAGCGAATTCGGTCAATCAAGTTTCCAACAGCCCCTGCCATAAATATTACGATACCATAGACAAACAGCTTTCCATACTGCTCCGAAAATTTGTGAATTCCCCATAATCCACCAAGAAGAACTCCCACAGCTACAAAAATAAAAAATAACTGTTGATTGGCCAAAAGACCAAAAGCCGCACCTGGATTTATAATATAAGTAAGATGAAAAACATCGGTAATCAGGGGAATAGATTGGCCCAGATACATATTTTTCATCACAAGATATTTACTCCATTGATCCAAAATCAATAGGACCAAAAATATCCACCAACTTGACTTCCGCATTGACCTAGAGCCTCCTTTTGCTAAATCCCTTTTATTATAACTGATTTTAGGCTCTAGTGTCTGCTAAAACTAAGAAAGCGAGCGATAATATTCGCTCGCTTTCTCACTGGTCATGTTAAACTAGCTCTTTACTTTTGCCTGACAAAAAGTAATTGCAACTAAACTCAATCCACTGCCTTGTGGCGAAAGACTGATAGCGCTGACGGTCCCAAGTCAGGATCAAATCCCAGTAAACAGGGGTTTGAAGGGGAACAGCACGAACTCCGGCAATCAAGCGATTTTCACACACTTTAGCCGGCAACATCGAGACTCCCATCCCGGCAGCAACCATTTCCATAATAAAATCCCACTGAGAGCTTACGCAACTAACCTGAGGCTGAAAATTTTCCATACTGAAACAACTCAGCACTCTCTCATGGAGTCCAAAATCATCTGTAAAAAGAACAAGTTTTTCATTTGAAATTTGTTCGATAGATATACCTTGAGTCTGGGTCAGTCTGTGAGCTTTCGGAAAAATGACAACTAGCGGCTCTTTGATGATCTCGACCGTTTCAAGCTTCTGACTATGAAGTGGAAGCGTACAGACCGCAACATCAATGATACCATCCTCTACTTTTTTCTCTAAGCTTCTCGCCCCTTCTTCAAATAAATGAAGCTCAATCTGGGGAAAAGCTGCTTTAAATGCACCAATAATCGGTGCAAAGTATAGGGAGCCCACCATTGGCGGCAGACCGATACGAATGCTGCCTTTACGCAGTTGCAGCACATCGTTTAACTCTACCTCCAAGTTTTTCATCGATTCGACAATCTGTTGAGCCTGGTTTAACACCGCATACCCTGCATCAGTGAGCTCGATATGTTTTGTCGAGCGCCGAATCAGAGTAACTCCGAGTTCATCTTCTAAAGACTTCACCATTTTACTGATCGTAGGCTGAGTTAGATATAAGGCATCAGCTGCTTTAGTAAAGCTTTCCTGTTTTGCCACTTCCACAAAATACAGCAGATGACGGATATCCATAAGCGCGATCTCCTTTTTCGAAACAAATCTTATAGGAACGATTTAGAGATCGTCAGCTTTAGGTTTCCAATCCGATTTAAACTGACCAATCGCTTTTTTCATTCCAGCCCAGTAGGACTTAATTGCAATATCAGATTTTGACTCACCTGTGAATATTCGCTCATCTCGGATAACATTACGTTCTGGCGAAAGAACTTTTAATTGAAGTTCCACTTGAGAAGTAAATTGTGATTTTGCTTCTTCACCTGGTTTTACTTCGGCAGTTTTTTCATCAATTTTTTTCAAGCGTCCTTCAAGAATCACCAGACTGCTCAATCTATTTTCTTTCGCAAATTCAGCTAATTGTGCTTGAGTTACTTGTCCGTAAGGAAATAAATCATTTCCTTCTTGGATATTTTTTCGGAAAGAAAACTCTTGGAATTTAGCAGTCATCAACGTGTCATTTAAATAAGTAATATCTTTGATTTTATTCATTTTTTGCTGGACTGCGGTGCGAAGTTGATCTTGGATTTTATCATCCCCACGCAAACCAGAATCCATAAAAATAAGTACGCCAACTCGTGGGTAAAGGAGAATATCTTGGAGGTCGTCTTTCTTCGGTGCAGCACTTCCCACTCCGCCACTCAAAATAAATAAAGCTAATCCTAATACACTAATCTTTTTAATCCACTGCATCATTCTTCTCGTCCTCCTATTAATTGAGACTCCGTATCCAAAGCAAGAATCAGTAAGCCGGCAGACCGCCGATTTGTTGCAACTGGTAGGTAGTGAACATCACTCACTCGCAGTAGCGCAGTAATATCTGGTTCATGAGGCTGGGCACTCAAAGGATCACGTAAAAAAATAAGGGCATCCACTTTGCCTTCGGCAATCCGTGCACCGATCTGTTGATCTCCACCGAGAGGCCCCGAAAGTACGCTCTCAACTTGAAGGCCAAGTTTTTCTCTTAGCAACCTTCCTGTCGTCGCTGTAGCAATCAGACGAAATTTTTGCAAAAGGAGCTGGTGAGATCTCGCAAAATCAATCATTTCCGCTTTTTTTTCATCATGAGCAATTAAAGCCAATGTTTTCATAGGAAACGTACCTCATTATCTATTACAGATTACCTTCTAGACTATACCATATCTAAGGTTATTTGCCTATTGTCACTTCACAAAATCTCTTCGAATTAAGTCGCTTCTTTTTAAAATTAAGGCTATACTTTTAGTACTTCCCTTTATTTCTTTAGCCAAATAGATTAGTATAATTGAATATATCCAAGTTTTCTACAAAAGAAAGGAGGCCTAAGGCGTAAATGAAAGGAACTTTTATAAACGCATTCATGATTCTTCTCGGTTCAGGTATCGGCCTCTTACTTGGCAAAAGGCTCCATGTCCGATTCCAGCAATCCATCATGCAGGTACTCGGCATTACAGTTGGGCTTATCGGCCTACAAATGGCTTTTAAAAGCCAAGAACCAATTATTCTAATCATTAGTCTCGCTCTCGGCACACTACTCGGTGAGTGGTGGGATCTCGATGGAAGAATTTCTCGCTTGAGTGAGCAAATTAGCAGTCGCTTCACGAAAGACAAAGATAATAAGTTTACTCAAGGCTTTATTACAACCAGTATGCTTTATTGTGCTGGGGCAATGGCAATCCTCGGAGCCTTCCAAGAAGGTTTGGAAGGAAGCCCGACAATTCTCTATACAAAAGCAGTCTTAGACGGAATCAGTTCCATTTTTTTCGCAGCCAGCCTTGGAGTAGGCGTTGCATTTTCCGCAGTCTCCGTACTTTTATACCAAGGAAGCCTCACCCTTCTGGCAAATACTTTTGCTCCCTATTTTACTCCCACGGCTATTGCCGAATTAACCGGCACGGGCGGCGCAATTCTTTGTGCGATCTCACTTACGATATTAAATATTCAAACCATACGAGTTGCAAACCTTTTACCAGCTCTTCCCATCGCTATTTTGATTGCACTATGGGGGCCACTCTAGACTAAGCCCTTTAAAGTAAAAAAAGCCTTTGCAGGCTTTTAATTTTATATAAAATTAATTTGCGCGACGTCGTATACACTCCGCACAAGAACCATATAAGTACACCTGATGTTCCACCACTTGATAACCGCTTTTTTCTTCAGCAGCAGCATTGAGAGCACTGAGATCCATTCCAAAAAGATCTGTCACTTCATTACACTCTTGGCAAATCATGTGTATATGAGGCTCCATATTCGCATCATAGCGGAAACTGTCTTCCCCAACATTTAGCGAAGAGACCAGCCCCATCTCTTTTAAAACTTCAATTGTCTTATAAACTGTAGCTAAACTCATTGTTGGGTATTGAGACTGTAATTCACCAAAAATCACTTCTGCAGTTGGATGTTTTGAGGTTTCCATCAGAATTTTATAAATGGCTAAACGCTGTGGAGTCACCTTAAAACCTTTTTCTCGCAATATTTCTGTAATATTTGAGCCCAAAACAATTACCTCCCCATACCTTCTTCGAAAACTTTTTCGTGTTTCGCCAGAGTTAGCCTGCACAGTCACGCATAGACTGTTACTAATTTTTCTTGACAATGATTATTTCCAATAATATATCATAACTGATTATGTTTTTCAACTGAATCTTCATTTTTTTATTTACTTTTGGCAACTATTTGGATAAAAAAATATCTTCAGGTCGCATTCCCAATTTCATCAATCCTGATATAAATGCATCGCCTGTATCGATTTGTCCACGCAAAACACGATAAAGATATGGATAAGATACATTCATTTGAGCAGCTATTTGAGGTTCCGATAAATTCAGGGATCTTATAAAAGTAATAATACATTCTTTATTTAGATACTCTTCATACAAGCGACTGGTCAGAAACCACTTTTTTTCTTTACGCTTCATCAGGCCTTGCCTCCCTTTATTACACGTTATTCATATCGTAACATTTTATTTACTTTTGTCAATATTGATTTTTTGTAATAAATCTATTATGATGATTTGGATACTAGAAGATATCGTGAGGTGAATCTTTTGAAAAAAACTTTCGGGAAATATCTTGCTGAACAGATGAAGGAAAAGAAACTCGGGGTTGTTGAATTAGGCAAGCTTGCAAAAGTAAGCCCCGCATATATATCACGTATTATCAATGAAAATCGCAACCCTCCTTCGGCAAAAATCATATATAAACTCGCTATAGCTCTCAAGATGGATTACGAAATTCTACTTGAAGTCGCTGGCTATTTAGAGCGCCCTTCCTACGAATCCGGAGTTGCAGAAAACAAAACTGCTTATGGCGCCCCTCTGGCTGATCCAGAAACTCTCGAACTCATTCGAGATTTCAAAGAGAAACCTCATCTGCGAGCCTTTCTAATCGCAGTCCGAAATCTCCCCGACTCGCATCACAAAAAACTTTTACAAATGATCCAAATCATCGAAACTCCCGACTAAACTTCCTATGGCAAATTCAGTCTCTCTATTCAAGCTACAAAATAGGAATAAAAAAAGCCTCTGAAGAAATTCTTCAGAGGCTTTTTCGTATACTACGGTGAAAATAAATCAAAATCTACCCTAACTATTCTCAAGTCTATAAATATAAAATAAGTTTAATTAGAAAGCAGGATTTTTCGAGTGATTCAGAGAAGAACAGTCAGGATAATCCCTGTTGTCAGAAAATTAGCTTAGCTTCTTTCAAAATCACTTGCAGCACTATTTAGTAGGAGGGATAAAATGGCTTGGTTAAAAAATTATAAGTCGTCTATTATTTTGTTATCGTCGGTGGCTTTGGGTGCTTTTATTGGTTGTAATTATCCAACTATGGCGAATTTTTTAAAACCTTTCGGCGAAATCTTCTTAAATTTAATGTTTGTTATTTTAGTTCCTTTAGTCTTTTTCAGTATTCTTTCCGCGATGACAAAGTCAGATGACCTTAACCGAATGAAAAAAATCACGACTTCCTCTTTTATCGTATTTTTCTGTATGATTGTCATTGTTTGCGTGATGGGGTATTTGGGCGCTCTAATTTTAAATCCTCTGCACGGAGTAGACGTTAGTGGAATTATGAATAACTTGCCCGTGATCGAAGCAAAAGCAATGACTTTTAGCGAGGCAATTGTTCGCATTTTTAGTGCACCTGACTTCTCCGTTATTTTTTCCAAATCAAACTTACTCCCATTAATTGTATTTGCCTTTCTTTTGGGCTCTGCAATCAACGGTGTGGGAGAAAAAGGAAAGCCAGTCGTAATACTCATCCATTCCATCAACGAAGTATTGATGAAACTTATTAATATTTTAATGATTTTTGCCCCTATCGGATTGGGCTCTTACTTTGCCTATACAATTAGTGTTTTAGGCTCAACCGTTCTCTATGGATTTGCAACTGCAACTCTACTGTATTTAATTTTGACAGTCATTTACTGGGCAATTCTTTCGCCTTTATATGCCTTCATCGCCAAAGGGCCACGAGGAGTATCCCTCTATTGGAAAAACATCATTCCGCCTAGCTTAATGGCGATAGCAACCTCTTCAAGTGCAGCTTGTATTCCAATTAATTTAGCTACTGCAAAAAAGATGGAAATTCAAGATGATGTGGCAGAAACAGTAATGCCGCTAGGGGCTAACATTCATAAAGACGGTTCTGCACTTAGTGCTTTAGTGAAAATCACCTTCTTGTTTGCGCTCACTGGCCAAAGCTTAAGTGGTATTGAAAACGCACTGGCGATTATTGGTGTCGCAATTTTGGCAAGTACTCTGACTGGGGCCATCCCAGGCGGCGGCGTAGCAGGAGAATTGATGATTTGTACCATGTTCGGCTTTCCGCAAGAAATGTTTGCCCTAATCGTCATCTTGGCAACAATCGTGGATATTCCAGCGACATTACTAAATTCGAATGGCCAATTAACGGCAGGTATGCTGGTTGACCGATTGGTCGGACGAAGCAAAGATGCCCCTTCTGAAATATAACAAAAGAATATAAGAAGCAAAAAACGAGCATTTAAATAATGCTCGTTTTTCTTTTATATTTTATCTAAAAATAAAAAGACCTTCGAGATTTCTCTCAAAGGTCTTTGTTTTTGATGGTGGAGATAAACCGTACCCATTCCCAACCCAAAATTTCCAACATCTATATAATGTAATTAGTTTAACCACCAAGTACCTTGCAGCTTAACATCCTTATCCTGATTGATGTATAGATCACCATCTACCTTTTTCCATTGTCTATTCAGCCGAGCGCCTACATCGGGATTGTTTTTATCAGTGCCCCACTCTGTATAAGCTCCAAGCCGCCAACTCTTCTTTTTGGACTCCGGCATCTTGATATCCACCGTCACTGCTGAGGTTTGCTTTAAAACCAACTTGCCATTTTCAAAAGCATAAGTCTCCCCTGCGATCATTGGCACTTCAAAAGGCTTGCCATTGACCGCTACATTAATTTTAGGCTGACTGATCGACAGATCCACGTCAGTCTTTTCTTTTTGTCCAGAGGAGTCAATTTCTTTTTCTATGTAGTTAATGTAGGTTTCAGTTTCAGTGATTGTCTGTACCCGCGTTTCGTCCTTTGCTTTTTGAGTAATGCCCAGTAGCTTCTCCAGTTGTTCCCCGCGCTTTTGAGA
>JAGOZY010000216.1 GCA_018058445.1 Negativicutes bacterium
TGATGGAGCATGGGGTACAACTTGAAATTCGCGGAGTTCCTACTGAATCAGCAACAGATATCAATAAGTATCTTTAAAATAATTTCTAAAGGAGGTTACTTATATGGGTGAAGCTTTGTTAGTCGCTGCTTGGGCTGGACTTTGCGGAGTGGATATGTTCAATGGTATTTTCCATATCCATCGTCCCTTGGTCGTCGGTACGGTTGTCGGTCTTATTATGGGAAACTTGGAAGTGGGCTTGCTAACTGGTGCAGCTATCGAACTCGTCTTCTTGGGAATGGCTCCCCTCGCCGGGGCGCAGCCACCCAATCCAATCATTGCAGGTATTGTAGGTACCGCTTTTGCGATCAAGAGCGGTCTGGCACCAGAAGCTGCTGTCGGTATCGCAGTTCCTTTTGCTATCGCTATGCAGGCCATGATCACGCTTCTCTTCACCGCTTTTTCTCCGGTCATGCATAAAGCCGATCAATATGCAGCAGCTGGCGATACCGCCGGAATTGAGCGAATTAATTATCTGGGCATGACCGTTCTCTTCATTCTTTATGCCGTTATCTCGTTCTTACCGGTCTATTTTGGACAGGAAGTTGCTAATGCAATCATTTCAACGATTCCAGAAAAAGTTATTACCGGTCTAAAAATTGCTGGTGGAATGATGCCAGCGATTGGTTTTGGTATTCTCCTAAAAATCATGTTCAAAAAGTCTTATGCTTGGTGCTTCATTATCGGTTTTGTTCTTGCGGCTTATCTAAAAATGAATGTTCTCTCGATTGCTCTTGTTGCACTTTCGGTAGCTATGTATGACTATTACCTTCGAAAAGATGTTGGCACTCCTCAAGGGCCACGGGGAGGAGGACGTACAGATGGAATCTAATGGCTATAACGAAAATACTCCGATGAAAGTCCTGACTCAAAAAGATCTGGATCGTATGGTTTGGCGCTCACTTCTACTTCAAGCATCCTTTAACTATGAGCGGATGCAAGCTTGCGGCTGGCTTTATGGATTGATCCCAGGCCTTAAGAAAGTTCACACCAATAAAGAAGATCTTTCAAAATCGATGAGCCTTCATATGGAATTTTTTAACACCCATCCTTTCCTAGTCACTTTCATTATGGGCTTGGTCCTTGCGATGGAAGAAGGAAAAGAAGATCGCGATACCATTCGGGCGATCAAAATCGCGACAATGGGGCCTCTGGGCGGAATCGGGGATTCGCTGCTCTGGCTCACCGCTCTTCCGGTCACTGCAAGTATCGGAATCGGCATGGCAAAAGCGGGCAATCCTCTGGGGCCCATTGTCTTTCTGATCCTAATCAACATCATCCACTTTGCCTTGCAATTTGGTTTAATGAATTATGGTTATCAAACCGGTGTCTCCGCTCTTTCTACTTTAAAAGATAGTATGAAACAAGTCTCCCAAGGGGCTTCGATCGTCGGGCTGATGGTTGTTGGTGCTTTGGTTGCCCAGTTCATCAATGTACCCGTTGATCCTACGATCATCGTCGGAACCACTCCTCTGCCGGAGCTCTTAGATAGCATTATGCCAAAACTTCTTCCTTTACTCTACACCTGGTTTATTTACTGGCTTATGAAAAAAGGAACTTCGCCTATTTGGGCAATTGCTGTTACAATTGTTATAGGAGTTGTCGGAGCTTATTTCCGAGATATTCTAATGCTTTTTGGATTGAGCGCGTAGAGAAATACAAAAAAAGGCAATCCCGATGGATTGCCTTTTTCTAAATCATCTCGAAGGAGGAAGTTTATGATTTCCATCGTTATTACTGGTCACGGACATTTTGCTACTGGTCTTTTAAGTGCTGTCGAACTTATCGCTGGACCTCAAGAAAATTTATCCGTCGTTGATTTTCCCGTTGGAAGTTCATCTGATGAGTTAGGGCTAGCGCTTAAAAATGCGCTCGTTAGCTTACCTAAAGACGAGGGCATACTTTTCTGCACCGATCTCGCTGGCGGCACCCCCTTTAATCAGTGTGCCAGCCTTTCCGCAGGAGTCAATGGAAGAGTCATCGCAGGCACAAACTTGGGGCTTCTTTTAGAGGCAGTGTCATCTCGGGCGTTTATGGATATTGAAACACTCAAAAATGCGATTGTACCAGCGGCTCGTGAGAGTATCAAATGCTATGAAGACGAGGTAAGGGAGCTTGCTTCAAAAAAAGCGCCTGCATCGTCAGGAGGAATTTAGTATGTCGAAGCACTCTTTAGCTCTATTCGGAAAAAAGATCTTCCTAGAAACAGGAATTGTTGATGATAGTTGGCTTCTCATCGAAGATGGAAAAATTAAAGATGTAGCTACTGATCTTCCGGCTAACTATTCCGGACAAATATATCGCTATGAAAACGCTTATATTCTCCCAGGACTGATTGACATGCATATCCACGGGGCTGAAGGTGCGGATACAATGGACGCCAGTGAGGAAGCCCTGCAAAAAATATCTTGGCATCTAGGCAAGCGAGGAATCACCGGCTTTCTCCCTACGACCGTGACAGAATCACCTGAGCGAATCCAAAACGCAGTTCGGTCTGTTGCCAAGCTTCAAAGTTCTGAGGAGCTCGGCGCAGAAATTTTAGGTTGTTATATCGAGGGACCTTTCATTAGCGAGCCTCACAAGGGCGCTCATCCTACAGAATGGATACGTGAAATTGATCTAAATGAATTGCAACGCATTATTGATCTTGGCGAAGGTGCGGTAAAAATAGTTGCTCTTGCACCAGAAAAAAACGGAGCCCAAGAAGCCATTCGTCTCTTGGTTGATCAAGGCGTCCAAGTGGCGCTGGGCCATACAGATAGTACTTATGACACGGCAATTGATGCCGTAAACGCAGGGGCTTCAATCGGAACCCATACCTATAATGGAATGCGAGGTCTTCACCACCGAGAACCCGGAATGGTCGGGGCGATCTTGACACAAAATGGCGTTTGGGCTGAGCTGATTGGTGACCTTGTCCACGTCCATCCTGCGGCCATTGATATTTTGCTTCGCTGCAAAGGAACTGATCGGGTCATACTAATTGGTGATTGCATGCGTGCACTTGGGCTCGAAGATGGGGTCTATACATTAGGA
>JAGOZY010000217.1 GCA_018058445.1 Negativicutes bacterium
GTTGCGGCAGGCGAAAGATATTCTACAATTTCTACCTGATCCGCTAAAGATATCTCTGAATAGTGTTCTCGCATTCCATCAAGCATGACATCCGAGGGCCACTCTTTCTCTCTTCCAAGAAATTGAGCTGCGTCTTTTAATGGCAGCAAAGTTACTTTCGTCACCCAAACGATTAAAGTTCGACTTGGCCTCTCTAGACAAGTAAAACACAAATACCCTGGTCGAATCTCCCCTTCTCGCCATCAAATCGTCGCCGTCTTTTCGCCCTTCGCCGTTAACTCAAATAAGCGCTCAACTAAAGTCAGCTTTTGCATATTTACACTCCTCAAGGGTTTTCTCTCATCTTAACACAGCTAAAAAAAGACCCAGCTCACAACGTAAGCTGGGTCTTTTGGATCTTTTATTCTTGGTTTTCTGTGGATACTTCGTCCGACCCACGAGTCACTTCAATGGCTTTAAAGATGAGACTCATTAAAATTCCGACCACAGTAGCAAGGGCCATTCCTTTAAGCTCCGCACTGCCAATCTGAATTTTTGCCCCGCTAATGCCGACAATCAAAATGATTGATGTCAACATCAAATTGGTTGCTTTATTGTAGTCAACCTTAGACTCTACCAAGACTCGAATCCCGGAAGCACCAATAACGCCGTAAAGAAGTAGAGACACACCGCCCATGACAGGAACCGGAATCACTTGAATCGCTGCGGCAAGCTTACCAACGCAAGAGAGCAAGATCGCAAGAATCGCAGCACCACCGATTACCCAGGTGCTGTAGACTTTACTGATCGCAAGAACACCGATGTTTTCCCCATAAGTCGTATTCGGTGTCGAACCGAAGAAGCCTGAGATCATAGTAGAAAGTCCATTCGCAAACATCGAACGGCTAAGACCTGGATCTTTCATCAAGTCCCGTCCGACAATATTAGCCGTAACCACCAAGTGACCCAGATGTTCTGCAATAACAACCAAAACTGCCGGAAGAATTGTGATAATTGCCGCAAGTTCAAACTTCGGTGTATAGAAAGTTGGTAATCCAAACCAAGGTGCATCCATAACCGGCTGGAAATCCACCATGCCCATAAAGCAGGCTAACACATAGCCAGCAAGTACTCCGATTAAGATAGGGATAATTGCGAAAAATCCTCTAAAAAGTACCGACCCGAAAACAACAACCCCAAGGGTAAATAACGATACTGTGATCACTTTCGTGTCTGGCACTTCAGCCAAAAGGCCCGCCATATCCGCGGCAACCCCTGCCAGCTCCAAACCAATGACCGCGACGATCGCTCCCATGGCTGCAGGAGGAAAAACCACGTCAATCCATTTTGTCCCAGCCTTCGAAACAACCAAGGCCACCAAACAAAATACCGCGCCAGCAGCAATAAATCCACCCAAAGCTGCTTCATAACCATACTGGCCCATCACCACAAAAACCGGCGATAAAAAAGCGAAGCTAGAGCCTAAATAGGCAGGAATTCTTCCTTTACAGATCCAAAGATAAAGGAGTGTTCCTATTCCGTTAAAAAGAAGTACTGTTGCCGGATTAATTTTGAAAAGAATCGGCACCAATACAGTAGCGCCAAACATTGCAAATAAATGTTGTAAACTTAAAGGAATCGTCTGTAAAAGCGGTAATCTTTCCTCAACCTGAATCACTCGTCTTGCCATGTGTTATTTCCCCTCTCTGTCACTTGAAATTCCGAAGCTGCCACACGCCAACTCAGAAGATTTTTGACATAAAAAAACCTCTTACCAGCCTAGCAGCTTAGCAAGAAGCACAAAGATCCCATCTCTATGTTTCCTTGCCAGCCTCACAGGACTGTATTAAAGGAGTTCCGTATTTATTATCTACTAAGAGCAAAAAAATGTCAAACTCCTACGAAAAATCAGTTCTTGAAGCACATCCAATAAAAAATAATTTTTCCCCGCTTTAATCGGACTAATAAGCAGGTTTTATTTACCAAGACACCGAATATAAATGAAGATTGTGATATTATAAAGAGAGTCGCTAAAAAGATGACATTAATTCGAAAGAAACAATCCATTTTTCGCTCTATACTCGTCTTCCTACTTTTAATAGGACTTCACTTATCAATGAGCGAATTTTCCTCACGATCACCTATACAAATGAAACTCAAGACTTTTTATATTTTCGTGCATCAAAAGCAACAAAAGGGCGCTATCATGTTTTCAAATTTGCTGCACCCTCTAAATACACTCCATCTCAATTGGAGCATACAGCTTCCCAACTTCTTCAAACAGTCACATTTCTAAAATAACTCTGACACTATAACGAAAAGGAGCACGGCGATGAATCTGATACAAAAGATTGCAAAAACATTATTCCTTATGCTGTTTGTTTTTTCCTATTCAGCCGCCGATGCTGCCTCGACAGAATCTTATCAACACCCTTCCGGCAACTTCGAAGTCGTTCTCCCAGAAGGATGGGCTCCTGTCAGACCAGAAGCCGAAGCTTGGCTTCAAAAAGAATTTCATGCCACCGCCAATCAAACCTTTGGATTTTACTCAACAACACCGGGGACAGCCCGTAGCTTTTATGGCAAGATGTCTCCCACCCCACGAAATGGTCCCCGCGCTTCTTACTTCCTCAGTCTAAATAGCTGGGCCCCCAAAGACCTTCAAATGATGAAGGAAGACTATCTCGCAGAACTCGAAAAAGAACCGCGTTTCTCCAGTTTAACGAGTGCCGACTTTATCATGATCGGTAATCAGCGTTACCTAAAGGTCGTCTTTGAAAGTAATGACAAATCCCGAATTGAGTACGTGACGATCCGAAGCTACCAGCTTTATTATTTCCGAGGCGTCGCTCCCAAAAACGACGGCGAGGCTTTAGACCGCGACACCACCGAGTTCCTCCAGTCAATCTACTATTTTTCCCCAAAATCATAATAAAAAACGGACAGCATATGCTGTCCGTTTTTCTATTTTAAAAATCTATACAATTTTTGTCGTCCAGTCTTCTACATTCCAGATTTCAGTCACCCAATCGCGATAAAACTCCGGCTCATGAGAAACAAGAATGAC
>JAGOZY010000014.1 GCA_018058445.1 Negativicutes bacterium
AGTTTGTATTTTTCAGCAACCTCCGCATATTTTTTCATTTGCTGAGGACTGATAAATTCTGCCGGTAAGCTTGGCGTGACTGCATAGCGTTTTTCACCATTACGGATTTTTTGTAAATTTGCGCCTCGTAAACTGGTCATCGTATACCTCCTTAGGGATATCATCTTGCTAAATTAATTTTCTACTATTTATATTTTACCAAATAGATACTAATTGCCTAAAATGCTTTTCAGATCTTCTTCGGCAGTCGTAATCGGCATCAAGTTAAATTTTTCATGTAGAATCTGCAAAGCTGCTGGCGACACGAAAGCCGGCAGATTTGGACCAATACGGATATTTCGGATTCCCAAATGAAGCAGAGTCAAAAGAACCGCAACAGCTTTTTGCTCATACCAAGAAAGTACGAGTGAAAGAGGCAGGGAAT
This sequence comes from Negativicutes bacterium, assembly GCA_018058445.1. Lineage (GTDB taxonomy): Bacteria > Bacillota > Negativicutes > JAGOZY01 > JAGOZY01 > JAGOZY01. The sequence continues at coordinate 425 of JAGOZY010000014.1, forward strand.
TGACATCCGTTTCAAAAGCATCCGCAAGCGCAACTGCAACTCGGATCGCTGAATAGGTGTCATTACATTGACCCATATCAAGCATCCTTGGCAGTCCTTCGATATCACCGAACTCTAATTTATTAAAACGATATTTTCCGCAAGCCAAAGTCAGAATAACAACATCATCAGGGGCTTGCGTTGCGATTTCGGTGTAGTAATTTCGACCACTTTTCGCGCCATCACAGCCACCAACCAATAAGAAGTGACGAATTTTTCCTCGTTTAATCAGATCGACAACCGTCTCAGCAGCACCCAGCACTGCATTATGACCAAAGCCAGTCATTGTATAAGCTTCTGGTGCATCTTCAGCAAATCCCGGAGCTTCCAGAGCAGCCTCGATCACTTGAGAGAAATCTTTTTCTTCACCGTTTTCGCCTACATGTACAACATTCGGCCAAGCTACCAAGCTAGTTGTAAAAATTCTTGCTTTATAAGTTTCCCGCGGTTTTTGGATACAGTTTGTTGTCATTAAAATCGCACCAGGAAATTCATCAAACTCTTTTTGCTGATCTTGCCAAGCGCCACCAAAGTTTCCAACTAAGTGTGGATATTTTTTCAGCTCTGGATAACCGTGACAAGGGAGCATTTCACCGTGAGTATAAATGTTAATGCCTTTATTGGCGGTTTGCTCAAGTAGCATCGCCAAATCTTTTAAGTCATGGCCTGATACCAAAATCGCTTTGCCTTTTAGCGGAGTCGTTCGTACTTTTGTAGGAACTGGATGACCATAAGTACTTGTATTGGCAATATCCAAAAGCTCCATTACTTTTAAATTGAGCGCACCGACTTCTAAAGCCGTTCCAAGTAGGCTTCCTAAGTCATGATCTTCGCTAGCATAGTAATCAAGCAGTCGATGGAATTCTTTATAGACTTCTGGGCTTTCTTGTCCGAGAACCCTTGCATGATCCGAATAGGCAGCCAGACCTTTTAGACCATAAATACCAATTTCAAAAACTCCAGAAGCATCAGCTCCCATTCGAGTCATACGACCGACTACGCCAAATTCCGCGGCTTGCTCGTCTATTCCTTTTTCATCACGAGCAGGAATGAACATCGCTGGGCCACTCAGACTTTCTGGGCTTTTCCCTGCTTTTTTCGCAGCTTCTTCATATACTGACTTCGCTCGATCCCGCATAACTAAACCTTGATCAACGATGTTTTGCAGACGAACCGGATCAAAATTCACGTTGGTAATCGTTGTAAACAGATTTTCAACTACATAACGATCTACTCCAACATCTCTAGCCCCCAGCTCAGCTGCCCGATAAGCATACTGAGAAATTCCTTTTGTTAAATATAAAAGTAAGTCTTGCAGATCCGAAGTCATTGCATCTTTTCCGCATACCCCCATTTGATCGCAGCCTTTTCCACCAGCAGTTTGTTCACATTGATAACAGAACATTTTATCGTCCTCCTCTTCGTCCAATCCCATTTACTATTAAAAGCTTTCCTTGGCCTTAGTCTATCTTCTTTCCAAATAAAAAAATGTGACCTACGTCACACTTACATAAAATCTTCAATTTATTTGATTTTTTTTAACCAGTCCACTACACTGAATAAGGACTTATCATTATTAAATAATCTCGCAAGGAGTGAGTACACATGAATAATCTAGGACTTCTTTTGATCCGAATCGGAGTCGGACTTATTGTCGTTTATCATGGTTACCCAAAGCTTATGGGCGGTGAAGCCGTTTGGGCTGACCTCGGAAGCATTATGAGCACTTTGGGAATTACTTTCTTCCCAGTAGCTTGGGGCTTTGCATTTGCTGCGATCCAATTCATCGGCGGCCTGCTGTTTCTATTTGGCGTATTTTTCCGAGGAGCTACCTTTTTTCTCTTCCTTAATATGCTTATCGTCACCTTGGTTACCTTTCTCCAAAATGGCCTATCCAGCACTGCCTACCCCTTCATGCTTACCATGATCTTCTTGGGTATGCTTCTCCTAAACGAAGGGCGCTACGCAGTCTCCCGGTTTATCCGATAATAAAAAGATTTATGGGCGATTAGACCTCTAGCACTATGGAGGATAGCATGTTAAAACAAGAATTAAGTATATCTGGCATTCCGGCTATCCTATGGGGTAGCCACTCTGATAAGCTGTTCATTGCTGTACATGGTAATATGTCGAGTAAATCAGACGAAATAATTGCTCAGTTTGCCAAAGAAGCCACCCAAAAAGGCTATCAAGTGTTAAGTTTCGACTTGCCAGAGCATGGCGATCGAAAAGGTGAAGCCACGTTTTGCAAAGTTCAAACTTGTGTAAAAGAGCTCACAGATATTATGGATTATGCTAAAACCCACTGGAATCACATAGGCTTATTTGCATGTAGTATCGGAGCATATTTCAGTTTACAGGCCTATAAAGACGAGCCATTAAAACAATGTTTGTTCCTTTCACCTGTTGTAGATATGGAGAGAATCATTCGTAACCTGATGACATGGTTTGGTATAAGTGAACACAAGTTGGAAACTGAACTAGAGATTATAACCCCGATCGGCCCTACTTTATATTGGGACTACTATTGCTATGTAAAAGCCCATCCCATTCATGCCTGGAATAAGCCGACTTCCATTCTCTATGGTTCATCTGATGACATCTGCGAATTTGACACAATCTCTGAATTTGCAAAACGATTTGAGTGTGATTTAACTATTATGGAAAATGGCGAACACTACTTCCATACCACGGAGCAGTTGGAGTTTTTGACTCAGTGGATAAAAAATCATTTATTTTAAAAAAGATTTATTAATTGACGGGTCGTTTTTTAGTAGACACGTTGGGTATTTATAGTTTATGAGACAACAAGGAAAGTCATTAAGTTATAAAATTGGAGAGTATCAATATGGAAACAATCTATTTTGCCGGAGGTTGCCTTTGGGGTGTCCAGGCATTTCTCAAAACCTTAAATGGTGTAGCCTCTACTGAAGCAGGAAGAGCAAATGGCACAACAAATGTCTTATATAGCGATTATGACGGCTATGCGGAGTGTGTAAAAACAATTTTTGATCCAAAAACTGTGTCTGTTTATCAGTTGATGGATTATTTTTTTGAAATTATTGACCCTTATAGTCTGAATAAACAAGGAAATGATGTCGGCGAAAAATACCGAACTGGTGTGTATAGCGAAGTGAATCAACATTTAGATATAGCTAAGGATTATATCTCAAAAAGAAATGATAGCGAGAACATTAGGGTAGAGATTCTCCCGCTTACTAACTATGTTAAAAGTGCCGATGAACATCAAGACAGACTGGAACGATGCCCAGATGATTATTGCCATATCGCCAAACATCTATTAAATAAATATAAAAAATAGCGTTTATAATTTACGATCTGTCGTAGGAATGGTGTGGTTTAAAAATTTATTTCAGACAGAATTGCAGATCGCCAAAAAGAAAAAGAGAGTCGAACGACTCTCTTTTTTTCTTTTATTTTTTATTTCGATAACTTGTAAAATCCACTACTTTTTTCCGGTCAATCCGTAGCTGCCTTGCGGTGCTCTCCAGTTCTTCCACTTCCGTACCCAGCTCACGAGCCACAAGAAAAGCATTGTCCGCTTCCTCTTGGTAGCCTTGAGCACTTCGTACTCGCGCTAGCCCTAAATAGCCGCGAGCTTCTTCCGGATACGCAGCAATCAATCGATCATAGATTTCTGACGCTTTGCTCATCTCACGGGCTTCTTCCAGCAAGTGAGCGGCAAAAAGCAGATCGTCCTTATGCTCTACATCCAGTCCTTCGGCAGCTTGATAAGCAGCCGATGCAGCTTCTGCTGGTTCCTCAAGGGTCATCCAAGCTTCGGCTTGATCGAGCCGACTCCAAGGATCTTTAGAAGGAATCTGGGTCAACAATTTCAGCATACTCTCATATTCTTCCGCCCAACCATAGTCAGAAAGTAATTCTGCCACATCCCAAAGAAGCCAAGTCCATTCGGGATGCTTCTCTTTAATTTGATCCAGCAAAAATTTTCCTTTTTTCCGATCTTCTTGGGCTAAAGCATAGTCAAGCATCAGTAAAAGCGCTTCCGGTTCGTCAATCGCATTCTTCTCTAGCTCTTTCACTAAACGATTGGAAAGTTCCCAACGTTCTAAATATAACGCACAAGCGAGAGTCATCGTCAAAAGCTCCGAATCATCCCAACCATCTTCGAGCAATTTTTCAAGAAGCTTTAAGGCTTCTTCATAGCGCCCATCATTCATAAAAGTTGCCGCTTGTGCAAATGTAGTTTGCATCAATAATTCACGTCCGTCCACAGGTTCCTCCTATAAGAAAAATTCTCACTCATTATAACATAGATTCTTTTTTCATTTTTTAGATTCTATTTGCAGGATTTTTTACCTTGAAATGGAATAAGACCTAAAGAAACGTAATTAAGTATATTTTATTGTAATCGCTTAATTATTTGTTCTCTAAAAATCTTCTGAATTTATCTGTATAAAATTAGGGAGGTATTTTAATGAAGTCTAGAAAAAAATGGTTGTCCCTCTTACTAGTAGGAGCTCTCGCCTTAGGGCTCGCTGGCTGTAGCAGCGAAAAGAAAGCGCAAGAACTCACCTTATACTGCGGATTCCAAGAAGACCATATGGTCGCAGCTGCCAAAGCATTCGAAGCTGAAACTGGCATCAAAGTAAATGCAGTCCGTATGAGCTCTGGTGAAATTTCTGGACGAATCAAAGCAGAAAAATCAAATCCAAAAGCTTCCATCTGGTACGGCGGCCCTGCGGATGGCTTTGTCCAAGCTCAAAAAGATGGGCTCCTTGAAAAATACGTTTCTCCAACTGCGGCACAAATCCCTGCCCAATTTAAAGATCCGGACGGTTACTGGACAGGCATCTATGTTGGCTATCTTGGCTTTATCTCCAACCAAAAACTGCTGGATGAAAGAGGAATTAAAGCACCTCAAAGCTGGCAAGATCTCCTTGACCCACGACTCAAAGGACAAATTGTTATGGCAAATCCAGGAGCATCTGGTACTGCTTACACCATGCTGGCAACAATCATTCAATTAATGGGCGAAGAAAAAGGCATGGAATATATGGTTGCTCTTGACAAGCAAATCAAAAACTATCCAAAAACCGGTGCCGCTCCTGCCCAGATGGCAGGTCAAGGAGAAGCTACTGTTGGGATTGCCTTCTTGCACGACGGAATCAAATATCGTGAAGCTGGTATGAAAGACATCGTACTTTCTGCACCTAAAGAAGGCACTGGCTATGAACTGGGTGCAGTTGCTATTATCAAAGGTGGCCCAGACCAAGAAGCTGCCAAAAAGTTCGTTGACTGGGCGCTCTCCAAAAAAGCGCAAGAACTTGGGCAAACCGTTGGTTCTTTCCAATTCTTAACCAATAAAGAAGCCACAAATCCACCTCAATCAGCTGAATTAAAAGATGTAAAACTGATCAACTATGACATGACTTGGGCTGGCCAAAATAAATCCCGTCTTGTCGAAGCTTGGAGCAAAGCAACTGGCAAATAATTCAGCCTGAAGCAAATCTTTTTCAACGCAAAAGGCTACAGGTGCAATTAGCTGCGCCTGTAGTCTTTTTTCGCTGTTAGAGTCTAACGAATAGATCACATATATAGTGAGGAGTCAGGTCATGAATCGATTTCAAGTTACCCTAGATGAGCTGAAAAAAATCGTTCGAGATCCAGTCATGATCTCAACGATTATCTTAACAATCATCGCCCTTAGTCTTTTTATTTTGCTCCCAATTTACAGTGTGCTAAAGGGAAGCTTCGTATCCGATGAGGGACGGCTAACCCTTCAGTACCTGACAGAAGCGATGACAAGTGAAAAAAATCTACGTATTCTTTGGAATACAATCATCCTTGGAGCAGTGGTCAGTACAGTGGCAACAGCAATCGGCTTTTTATTTGCCTACACCGATGCTTTTATCCGATTTCCTTTTAAAAAGCTCTTCTCGGCAGTGGCGCTCTTACCGATTGTATCGCCTCCTTTTGCCTTGGCGATGTCTTTTATCATGCTCTTTGGTCAACAAGGATTTGTCACTCGTACGCTACTTGGGATCAAAGACTTTGATGTCTATGGCCCCATCAGCTTAGGTATCGTCCAAATCCTGACTTTCTTCCCGATCGCCTATTTGGTTCTTGCCGGACTACTTAAGCAAATTGATCCAGCCTACGAAGAAGCCGCCAAAAATCTCGGTGCAAGTCGCTGGCAGATTTTCAAAACGATCATTCTTCCTCTGCTGGTACCAGGTCTTGCAAACTCCTTCCTCCTGATTTTCATCCAAGTCGTCGCAGACTTTAGTAATGCGATGGTGATCTCAGGTAACTTTACCACCTTGGCTGCCCAAGTCTATATGCAAGCAATGGGGAACTATGATACCCGCGGTGGTTTCGCATTAGCATCGGTTCTTCTCACGATCTCTATTCTCATGTTCGTTATCCAAAAATACTGGGTTTCTGGTCGTTCGTATGTCACAGTCACAGGTAAGCCTTCGCGGGTACGCGACCTGCAAGAAGATTCACTCATTAAATTCGTGATTGGTACACCTTGCCTTCTGGTCAGCGCATTTGTCATCATCTTATATGCACTGATTCCCTATGGCTCTTTAGTCACACTCTGGGGTATCGACTATACGTTCACCCTCAAACATTATGAGTACGTCTTTAGCCTGGGAATGAAACCGATCATTGACACCACATATCTGTCCCTGATTGCGATGCCAATCACTGGCATCTTAGGCATGGTGATTGCATTTCTTATCGTTCGGAAAAGATTTCCCGGACGAAGCTTTATCGAGTTCGTTTCCCTTCTCTCCTTGGCGATTCCCGGTACAGTCATTGGGATGGGTTATGTCACCGCATTTAATGACGAGCCACTCGCACTCACAGGAGGAGCTACGATTATCCTGATTGCCTTCATCTTCCGAAGTATGCCCGTCGGTATTCGAGCCGGTATTGCATCGCTCCAGCAGATTGATCCGGCGATCGAAGAAGCGGCTCAAGATCTGGGGGCAGGTTCATTTAAAGTTTTTACCTCCGTTGTCATTCCGCTTATTAAGTCGGCTTTTTTCAGCGGATTGGTCTACAGCTTTGTTCGTAGCATGACCGCAGTCAGCGCTGTTATCTTCCTGGTTTCTGCAAAATACAACCTGCTTACCACTGCAATTTTCAGCCAAGTTGATATTGGCCGTTTAGGCGTCGCGGCTGCCTATTCTACCGTATTGATCATCATCGTATTGATCGTCAGTGAGTCTCTGAAATTTGCCTTAAGGCGAATTGGCGTTGATTTTTCAGAAAACCAAGGTTAATTTACACTCAATCATTAAGGAGGAAATGCAGTGATTTTACAAAAACAGCCGGCTGGCGTCCGGATTGAAAATTTAACCAAAGTATATCCAAGTGGTGGTAAAGTCATTACCGCCGTCGACAATGTTTCTTTGGATATCAAGCCTGGTGAATTCGTCACCCTTTTAGGTCCCTCAGGCTGTGGAAAAACAACGATCTTGCGAATGGTTGCTGGCTTTGAAATTCCAAGTCAAGGCGATATTTTCATCGGTGAAAAACGAGTCAATGCCCTTACCCCAGATAAACGGGACACTGCGATGGTGTTTCAAAGCTACGCCTTATTCCCTCATCTGAATGTTTACGACAACATCTCCTACGGCCTAAAGCTCAAAAAAATGTCAAAAGATGCGATTAAAGAAAAAGTTATGGCGATCCTCCAACTTGTTGGTCTCGAAAATCTCGAAAACCGTCAGCCCAATCAGCTCTCCGGTGGGCAACAGCAGCGAGTGGCACTAGCTCGTGCTCTGGTTATGGAGCCGTCCGTACTTCTTTTTGATGAGCCTCTTTCAAACCTCGACGCAAAACTTCGAATTTATATGCGCCGAGAGATTCGCCGTATTCAAAATGAATTAGGCATCACCAGTATTTACGTCACCCATGATCAGGCTGAGGCGATGTCCATGTCGGATCGAGTCATTATCATGAAAGGCGGACTCTTGCAGCAAGTGGGCACGCCTCGTGAGATCTATCTCCATCCAAATAATCGTTTTGTAGCAGACTTCATCGGTCTTGCCAATTTGATTCCGGTTGAGATGATTGCCTGCGAAGGCAGCCGAGCTACAGTGCAATTTGCCGGAGTAAATCTCACCGTCCCTATGTCGCGCACCTGCGAGGCTCGTAGTGGCCCCGTCAGCCTAGTTATTCGTCCTGAAACCGTCCAGCTTGGGCATACAGGGCAGGTAATGGGGAAAATCGAAACATCGGTCTTCATGGGAGCTTATCAAGACTATCACATCGAAGTCGGTGGCGTTACGATTCAGGTAACCGACTACAACCCAGCTGCCAAACACACCTTTGCTGCTGGTGAAGAAGTCGGAATTACCTTTGATCAAGATATTCTTCAACTGGTTGATCGCTAATAAAAAACTCACACTCTTTGGAGTGTGAGTTTTTTATTCGATAGATAATATTTTTTTCATCCTAAAATTCTCAAGTTCGATACCCTCGCGATAATTTTTTTGTTTCGAAAGAACTTGGTAGCCATTGGATTTAAAGAATTTTTTAGCAGTAATACTGACAGCTGACTCAAGTGACAATAATCCTAGTATTCTCGCCTGATTTTCTAGTTCGCCAAGTATCAATAAGCCAATTCCTTTTCGTTGGCAATCCGGGTGAACGAACAAAAAATCAATCACGCCGTCTTTCGTTAATGTACCAAATCCCTGCGGATAATCAGTTTCATTCACTGCCAGTACAGTCATACCAATACTCAACCTTTCGTGCCAACGGCTTTCAAGGGCGGCTCCTTTCGCCCAGACCGCAATCTGCTCCGGCGAATAATCTCGGCAATTAGAACGAGTAAGAGTTTCGTGAAATAAGTCTTGAAGCGCCTTTACATCTTCTTTTATATACGCTCTTAGCATGATTTATTTCTCACCTATCGAAGAATGTGATCCTCTTTTCAAGCGAGGCAAAACCGCCAATGCTGCAACACCAATCAGCGAGCCTTTGATTAAATTAAAAGGAACAATTCCCCAGAGAATCAGGCTTGTTAAGTCAACAATTTTAGGATTTGTTGTCTGACCGATTTTTACCAAAGCTTCCACTGGGATTCCTAACACTAAAGCATACAAAGGAATTAAAATAAATAAATTTACAAGGCCGGCACAAACAGTCATGACAATGACACCAGTCGCTAAACTCGAACGCAATCCCCAACCTAATTTTGTTCCACCATAAGTACCCATAATCAGCGCCGTACCAATTAAAAAATTAGCGAGTTCACCGACCGCAAAAGTTCGAGTTCCCGTTAAATGAATTAAATTTTTTACTCCTTCAATCGCAACCGCTCCCCATGGACCGAGAGTAAAGAGTCCGATCAGAGCCGGAAGTTCTGCTAGATCCAGCTTTAAAAAGCCTGGCA
>JAGOZY010000218.1 GCA_018058445.1 Negativicutes bacterium
TACGCAGTGATTTGGACAACAACTCCTTGGACGATGCCGGCAAACGTTGCAATGTCTGCTCATCCTGACTTTACCTATGTTTGGGTACTTGCAGGAGAAGAAATTTATGTAGTTGCTGAAGAACTTTTACCGGGAGTCGCTGAAGTGGCTAAAGGTGAAGGTTGGCAAATTTTAGCACGCCAAAAAGGTGAAGAACTCGAAGGCATCGAGTTCCAGCATCCTTTCCTTGAGCGAATGTCCCCAATTATTTTGGGTGATCACGTAACTCTTGAAGCAGGAACTGGCTTAGTTCATACTGCTCCAGGTCATGGTCAAGAAGACTTTGAGATTGGTCAAAAGTATGGACTCCCAGTTATTAATCCAGTTGATCATGCTGGAAAATTTACTGCTGAAGGTGGCGTATTTGAAGGCCTTTATGTCGAAGATGCCAATGTACCAGTCATCAAATTATTAGCAGAAAAAGGTCGCCTACTCGGAAAAGCAAGCATTCGTCATCAATATCCCCATTGCTGGCGCTGTAAAAGTCCGGTTATCTATCGGGCGACTGAGCAGTGGTTTGCTTCCGTTGAAGGATTCCGTAAAGAAGCACTAGAGGCGATTGAAAGTGTGAAATGGATTCCAAGTTGGGGCAAAGACCGAATTCATAACATGGTGGCGGACCGTCAGGATTGGTGTATCTCTCGGCAACGGGTTTGGGGCGTTCCGATTCCGATCTTCTATTGTAAAAGCTGTAATGAATCAATTGTTACAGACGATACGATTGATGCAGTGGCAACACGTTTTACCGTAGAAGGTTCGGATGCTTGGTGGGCTCATTCGGCAGAAGAACTTTTACCAAAAGACTTCGCTTGCCCTCATTGCCATAAATCCGAAGGATTCCGTAAAGAAACAGATATTATGGATGTCTGGTTTGATAGTGGCTCCAGTCATGCGGCGGTTTGTGAAGTTCGCCCAGAACTTACTTATCCAGCGGATATGTATCTTGAAGGAAGCGACCAACATCGTGGTTGGTTCCAATCCTCACTACTAACTTCTGTGGCTACAAAAGGGCAAGCTCCTTTTAAAGCAGTTCTCACCCACGGCTTTGTAATGGATGGCGATGGCCGAAAAATGTCAAAATCACTTGGGAATACCGTATCACCGCAGGACGTAACAGAAAAATATGGTGCAGATATTCTGCGTCTTTGGGTTTCGTCGGCAGACTACAAAGCGGATATCCGAATTTCTCAAGAAATTATTAAGCAGCTTTCTGATAACTACCGTAAAATCCGAAACACCTTCCGTTTCTTAATGGCAAACTTATATGATTTTAATTCGGAAACAGATAAAGTCGCTTACGCGGATTTACTTGAAATTGACCGCTGGGCACTACTTCGTCTGGAGCAAGTTGCCGATCGAGTGACTCAAAGTTATGAAACCTATGATTTCCACCAGATGTTCCATACAGTACATAACTTCTGTGCAGTAGATTTAAGTGCGATCTATTTAGATATTACCAAAGATCGGACTTATGCTTCGGCACCAGAATCTTTAAAACGTCGAGCCGCTCAGACCGTGATGCATGAAACTCTTCATGTGTTACTCGGTCTTGTCGCACCGGTATTAAGCTTCACAGCTGACGAAGTTTGGAGTCATCTACCGCAAAAAGGAAATTTAGAAAGCGTTCATTTATCCGATTGGCCGACAGTAAGCACTTCATATCGAGATGAAGCCCTTGAGAAAAAATGGGAGAAGCTACTAACTCTTCGTGGTGAAGTCACTAAATCTCTTGAGATCACTCGTCAGAAAAAAGAAATTGGAAATTCTGTAGATGCAGGGCTTGATCTGTATCTAGATGCAGAATGGAAAAATTTTGTGGCTGAGTCTAAAATCTCATTAGAAGAACTTTGTATCGTATCAGAAGTTGTGCTAAAAGACTTTGAAAATCTTCCTGAAGAAGCATTTAAATCTTCTGAATTAAATTTAGGAGTTGTCGTTCGCAAACCGGAAGGAAGCAAATGCGAGCGATGCTGGCTGACTTTGCCAAGCGTCGGTATCAATGAGAATCATTCTACGCTTTGCGACCGATGCGGTCAGGTGTTGCAAGGGAAATGAGCCTATGTTATACTGAGAATGAACCTGATAGGAAATCAAAATGAGGAGGTTTTTCACATGTATGTAATCAGCGATGCTTGTATCAAATGTGGCGCTTGCGCTTCTCAATGCCCAGTCACTGCAATTTCCGAAGGTGCTGCTCAATACGACATCAGTGACGCATGTATCGATTGCGGAAGCTGTGCAGCTGTTTGCCCTGTAAGTGCAATCAGCCCAGGAAACTAATTTAAGCTCAAAAAAGCCTCGCGTATGCGAGGCTTTTTTTATTGCGCTTATAGGTGAAAATTTGCAGAAAATTCATTCTATAAACCCTTGAAGTACGTGCATTTAAGAACGATTTTGACAAGTTTGAAAGAATCGGATAAGGTTAGACTTCAAGAGCTATTTTACTCAATATTATATTGAGTTTTGATTCTTATAAGGGGTGAAATAAATGTCATCAGAAGAAAATAAAAATCGTACAATCGAGACCTTCGCGGAGGCGGTTGTTGAAGCTAGAAGATGCCTTAACTGTCCCCGTCCTCTGTGCCGGACTGGCTGTCCGGTTGAAAATGATATTCCTGCTTTTATTCAAGCCTTAGCACTTGGAAATGTCGGTGCAGCAGCGGAAATTATATCGGCGCGAAGCAATCTGCCGGCAATTTGTGGTCGCGTTTGTCCACACGAACAACAATGTGAAGCCCGTTGTATCTTAACCAATAAAGGTGAGGGAATTCGTATCGGTGAGCTCGAGCGATTTGTCGCGGATTTGAGCAATGAACTGATTTTAGAACGTCCGAAGATCGAAAAGCGGGAAGGAAAAATTGCGATTATTGGCAGTGGACCTGCGGGAATCAGCGTAGCTGGTGATCTTGCTAAAATGGGCTTTGAAGTGACTATTTTTGAAGGACAAAAAGAGCCTGGTGGCGTACTCATTTATGGAATCCCTGAATTTCG
>JAGOZY010000219.1 GCA_018058445.1 Negativicutes bacterium
CCACTTGATCAAGTCACTTTCATCCATAAAAGCAAGTGCACCTTCCAGAACATGCTCCAGTTGACGCACATTTCCTGGCCAAGGATAACTTAAGAAGGCCGATTCCACGTCAGACGAAAACTGCACCATTGGTGAGGCTTCGTTCTTATTACGACGGTTTAAAAAAGCCTGAGTATAAGCAAAAATATCTTTGGGGCGTTCTCGAAGCGATGGAATGGAAAGCGTATGCACGCTTACCCGATAAAACAGATCTTCTCGAAGTTCATTTTTCTCGATAAGCTCCCAAGGATCTTGATTCATCGTAGCAAGAATTCGCACTTCAACAGCTTGTTCTTTTGTATCTCCTACACGGCGGATACGCTTTTCTTCGAGTACCCGAAGAAGCTTGCTCTGTAGAGATACAGGCATCGAATTAATCTCGTCAAGCAGCAAGGTTCCTCGGTGGGCTTGCTCAAAAAGTCCCGGACGATCAATCGCGTCGGTAAAGCTCCCTTTAACCGTACCAAACAGCAGTCCTTCCAGAAGTTGCTCCGGTAAAGCCGCACAATTAATCCCGATGAATGGGCCATTTGCTGCTAAACTTTCCCGATGGATGCTCTGAGCAAAAAGTTCTTTTCCTGTACCAGTTTCCCCTACAATCAAAACTGGCGAAGCGTTTCGAGCAATTAGCTTTGCTTCTTTTATCAGTTCCTTCATTTCTTCTGAGGTTCCGATAATATCATCAAAAGAATAGCGCACTGAAAGAGTCGCTGCTTTATTTCTATCTTTCTTTGCGATTCCTTCGTGTAAATCAATTAGACACTCTGACAGTACCTGAACTTGGGTAATATCTTTCGCCATCTCTAGTGCACCGGCGATTTTTCCGTCGATGAAAATCGGCAAATTACGATTCACCGTAATGATTTGTCGGCCTTTTGCATTGATGTAAGTTTGCTGCTTTTCCGGCAGTGATCTTCCCAATTTAAGTACCTGCATCAGAGTACTTTGATCATTTGACAAGTGAGGCATCGCCTCAAGCAGTAGCTTACCGAGCACATCTTCGACTCGCTGATCTTCTAGTTGCGCCATCGCCGAATTATAAAAGATCGTACATCCTTCTGGGTCGACTCCATGAATTCCGATCTCAAGCAAATCAAATATCTGCTTAAAATAGGCCAGTGTTCGATCTTTCGAAAGATTCTCTGCGGTATTCTTCATGATATCCCCTCCAACCTCTACAAAAAAGCACGATTCATCTTAAAATAAAGGTTCGGTTTAGTCGATCGTTCTCCTTCCTACCCGATCCATCGCATCAATAAATTAGGAGGTCTTTTTATGAAAAAAATACAAATCATACTTTGGGGACTTGGTGCCATGGGTAGTGGAATGGCAAAAGATCTCCTCGTAAACAAACAGGGAATCGAGATCGTTGGAGCCATTGGACAAAATCCAGCAAAAATTGGTAAAGATCTCGGCGAAACTCTCGGACTTGCACCTATCGGTGTGACCATTTCTGGAAATTCCGCTGAAGTTCTCGAAAAAGACGCTGACATTGTTCTCTTAAGTACTGCTTCTTTTACAGAAGAAGTTTTTCCTCAAATAAAACAAATTATCGAAGCCGGAAAAAACATTATCACGATCGCCGAAGAAATGTCAGCCCCCCAGGCCCAACAGCCTCAACTCGCTGCACAAATTGATGAACTTGCCCAAAAATATGGAGTTACCGTGCTGGGAACTGGTGTCAATCCTGGTTTTGTTCTGGATACATTGATTTTGACCTTATCCGGTGCTTGCCAAGTCATACATTCCATACAAGCTGCACGGGTGAATGATCTTTCTCCTTTTGGCCCTACAGTCATGAAAAGTCAAGGAGTAGGAACCACTGTCGAAGAGTTTCATAAAGGAGTTGCAGACGGCACGATCGTCGGACATATTGGCTTTCAAGAGTCGCTTTACTTAATTGCTAGCGCACTTGGCTGGGAAATTGACGAAGTCAAAGAGACCCGAGAACCGATCGTCACAAAAGTATACCGAGAAACACCCCACGTTCAGGTGCAGGCTGGAATGGTCGCTGGTTGTCGCCACGTTGCACGAGGATTTTCTAAAGGAAAAGAACTTATTTTACTTGAGCACCCACAGCAAATCCATCCACACCTCGAAGACATCAAAACCGGTGACTATATCACCATTCAAGGAACACCTACTATTAAATTTTCCGACGAACAAGAAATTCCTGGTGGAATCGGCACAATGGCCGCTGCTGTTAACATGATTCCTCAAGTCGTCTCTGCTACACCAGGCTTGAAAACAATGGCTGATCTTCCCATGATCCACGGCTGGGTTGGCGACATGAGTCGAGGAATTAAATAAGAAATCTTCTAGATGATTTACCAAAGTGAAGAAAGGGGTTTGTCATGACTGTTGCAAAAAAAGGCGATTGGGTCCAAATCCATTCGATTATTTTAACTCCTTCTGAGCGAGCTCCGCAAATACCAGAAGAGACTCGCAAAGTGCCACTTGAGTTAACGGCAAAAGGCTTTCTTCAAAATAACCAAGCAAGTATGGGTGAGTCTGTCATCATAAAAACTCTCGCAGACCGAGAGCTAATCGGTAAGCTAATCACGATCCGTCCTCTTTACAAGGTAAACTATGGTGAGCCTCAACCAGAGCTTTTAACGATAGGTTCTGAACTCCGGGCAATTTTGCGGGAGGTGAAGTCTCATGGATAAAAGCTATCAAGCTGTCATGGCCCGCCGCCCACAAATTATGAAAGCTGCCTGCAATATTGATTATGAAAGTTTTGAATCAGGCGGACTTCATTTTGACTATGAAGGATTAATGAATGTCGGCTTTTCGATTGAAGAAATTCGAAAAATTCAACGAGATACCGGTATTGGTAATACTCCGCTCTTGGAAATGAAAAATTTAACAGCTCTTGCTCGTCATCTAGCTCCTGCTGGCAAAGGAGCTCGGATCTTTATCAAAGACGAAGCCTGTAATCCTTCTGGAAGTTTCAAAGCGCGTCGAGCCTCCGTTTCAGCTTACTACGC
>JAGOZY010000015.1 GCA_018058445.1 Negativicutes bacterium
CCAAAGGATGGAGCGACGAGGTCAGGCAAGAGTCTTCGGAAGATCAGCCTTTAATGATTTCGCCTGTATATCGAGACCAATTTCCCCGAGAACGTTGGGGCGGTCTTGGGATTTTCTGGAAAGAAAGATGCTACTTTTTGCCGCGAGATCATAGTGACTGGGGACAAGCGATCCGGCTTTTACAAGATGAAAAAATTCCTAAGGTGACTTGGGAGTCGAAGAGCATTTATCGAAGTGCAAATTCCTATGAGATGGATTTAAAAGGTGTTCTTTTAGATGTAAAAATCGGTGCATATTTGCTTCATCCGGGCGAAGGTGGATTGGATGAGATTTCCGTATGGGAAAATTTTGGCGAAGGAGCGATTCCATCTAAACCAGAGACCGAAGAAGAGAAGGCCGTCTGGTTTGCTTTGTTTGCCGGGAAAACGTATCCAAAGATTCGAGCCGAACTTTTAAAAGCATCCCAATGGGAACTATTTAAAAACATGGAATCTTCGCTTGCTGAAGTGCTCGCGGAACTTGAATGGAATGGAATTCAAGTAGATGCAGGGAAGATGGCGGAGCTTTCTGAGGAATTTAGCAAGCGGCTGCAGGAATCGGTGAAGATCATTTATGATGCAGCAGGGGAACCTTTTAATATTAATTCGCCCAAACAATTAGGGACGATTCTCTTTGAAAAACTTCAGCTTCCTGTTTTAAAGAAAACAAAGACCGGCCCATCAACCGATGTGGAAGTTCTTGAAGAGCTGGCACCTTTTCACCCGATGGTAAAAGAACTCTTGAATTATCGTCATTTAACTAAGCTTAAATCAACGTATTTAGATGCCCTTCCGTTATTAATCAACCCAGAGACTGGTCGAATTCATACAACTTTTCATCAAACTGTCGCGGCTACTGGTCGCTTGAGCAGTGCGAATCCTAATCTACAAAATATTCCTGTTCGTAGTGATGAGGGGAAAAGAATTCGCTATTTCTTTGTACCTGGTCGAGAATTTGAAGGATTACTTTCAGCTGATTACTCCCAAATTGAACTTCGTATTTTAGCTCATATGGCGGGCGATGAGAGTATGAAAGAAGCCTTTTTACACGGCGAGGATATTCATGCCCGTACTGCTGCGGAGGTATTTGGAGTAACACCTAGTGATGTGACCCGTGAGATGCGATCTCACGCGAAAGCGGTTAACTTTGGTATTATTTATGGCATCAGCGATTATAGTCTTTCGAAGGATATCGGAGTGACTCGTAAAGAGGCCGGCGAATATATGGAGAGATACTTTGCTCGTTATCCAAAAATCAAAGCGACGATTGAAGGCTTAGTGGAATTCGGTCGTGAGCATGGCTATAGTGAAACGATGGATGGGCGCCGCCGTTATATTCCTGATATCAAGAGTAGTAATTTTAATCGGCGAAGTTTTGCCGAGCGAATTGCGATGAATATGCCAATTCAGGGGACGGCAGCTGATGTTATTAAAAAGGCGATGATTCATATTTATGAAGATCTCAAGGCCCAAGGCTTTAGAAGCCAGATGGTGCTTCAGGTACACGATGAATTGGTCTTTGAATATGTAGAAGAAGAACTGGAAGCTTTAAAAGCCATCGTCGTCGCTCGTATGGAGGGGGCAATGAGTTTGTCTGTGCCTCTTCGTGTGGATGTAGCAGTCGGGCCAAATTGGGCTGAGGCAAAATAAGGAGGAACTATGCCGGAATTACCAGAGGTAGAACAGGTTGTTCAGGATATTCGCCCTCATCTTGTAGGGCAAACAATCAAGGATGTAGATATTTTTCTGGAGAGATTGATTAAGACTTCTTCTGGGCAAGAGTTTGCGCGAATTCTTGAGAACAGACGAATTGATGCGGTGGAACGTCGTGGAAAGTATATTTTGATACGCCTTGAAGAAGGGTGGACATTAATTGTTCATTTGCGAATGACTGGTGGCTTAGTGTGGTGCTCTCTGGGGAGTGAAGATGAAAAGTATGAACGACTTCGATTTTGTTTAGCAGATGGAAGTATATTAAGTTATTCTGATTCTCGCACCTTGGGGACACTGCACTTGCTTCCTGACCATGCTCTGGGCGAAATTAAAGGATTGACTACTTTGGGGCCAGAGCCCCTGTCGGAGGAATTTTCAAAGGCTTATTTAAAAAGTAGCGTTACTGATAAAAAAGGATCAATCAAAGGACTGCTGCTAGATCAGGCTGTGATTGCTGGGCTCGGCAATATCTATGTGGATGAATCGCTCTTCCGATCAGGAATTCGGCCCGAGAGGACGGCTGGCTCACTGAAAAAGAAAGAAATCGACCTTTTACATCAAGAAATTCAAGCAGTGATCTTTGAGGCGATCCATCAAGGTGGAACGACGTTTCGGGATTATCGCAATGGTCGCGGCGAGCAAGGGGAGTATCAGCAGCGTCTGAAAGTGTATGGACGAACTGGGAAGCCTTGCGTAATCTGTGGTCGAGATATTCAAAAAAGCCGGGTGGCAGGAAGAGGAACTCATTATTGTGATCATTGCCAAAAGTGAGGGAATGAGATGAAATTAATCGGACTAACTGGCGGAATCGCAACGGGTAAGAGCACGGCAAGTAAAATTTTGCGTGAAATGGGTGTCCGCGTGATCGACGCGGATCAAGTCTCACATCAAGTGCTAGCGGATGGATCGCCTTATCTAGCAGGCATTGAAGAGCGTTTTGGCTCTTCGATGTTGATTTCACCAAAAAAGTTAAATCGTGAGGCTTTGGGGAAAGTGATTTTTTCTAGTCCTGCGAAGAAGAAGCTTTTAGAGGATTTTCTTCATCCGGTGATTCGCGAGGAAATGGAAAAAGAAATTCAACAAGGCGAGCTTGAGGGATTGCCCTTTATGGTTCTTGATATCCCTCTACTTATTGAAAGTTCTTATTGGCCTGAACGGGTCGATGAAATCTGGTTGATCGATGCCAATGAGGAGCTACAGAAGAGCCGTTTGCATTCTCGGAACGGCTATACGGAAGACGAAGCTTTGGCTCGAATTCGCGCTCAACTGCCGATGGTGGAGAAGCGGAAAGTGGCTGATCAGGTCTTTTTAAATGAAGGAAAGATCGCAGATCTGGAACGTCAATTGAGGCAGGCAATTAAAAAAAATGAGAAAATTTGAAGATTTTGCTGTGGTAGGGCTTGACTCTCATGACTTTTTGATGGTATGATAGCACCGTTGCAGTTCGATGTAATCGAAATGCGGTCATGGCGGAACTGGCAGACGCGCTAGATTCAGGTTCTAGTGGGGGCAACTCCATGGAGGTTCAAGTCCTCTTGACCGCACCATTAAATCGAAACTACATAAACGCGGTTGTGGCGGAACGGCAGACGCACCATCTTGAGGGGGTGGCGGGCAACACCCGTGTGGGTTCAAATCCCACCAACCGCACCATAAAAACAGTATGCCTGAGAAGCGATTCTCAGGTTTTTTGTTTATTTCGGAATATTTTTTAAGTAATTGCCGGATTAGACCGGGCGAAGAAATAAAAAAAACGTTGGAAAACTAGAAGGATAAAAAAGGTTTCCGTCGTATTTATAACTATAGTGTGAATAGCGCTAAGGCCATAGTACTTGATTTACAAGCTATCATAGGCTGAAAAATAGAAAGGCGGCTGACAGGGGAATGGAAAATAAAAAGTGGTTAAAGATTGCAGGAATTGTCGTAGGAGTTGCATTGATCGCCTTTGTAGGCTGGAAGTTTTTTAATAAACCAGGAGCGGCTCCACAAGCTGGCGCAGTTCCGGTAAAAGCGATTGCGGCAACTCAAGCCGATACGCCGATTATTTATGAATTCGTCGGTGAAATCCGTCCACAAAATGAGGCCCAGATTACCTCACGAGTGAGCGGGATGATCATTGAACGGTATGTGAATGGTGGGGAACTGGTAACAAAAGGTCAGCCCCTATTTAAAATTGATCCCCGTGACTATGAAACTTCGGTACTGGCGATGCGATCTGAACTCTTGAGTGCGGAAATTGTATATACTCAAAATCGTCAAAACCGTATGCGTTATCTGCAGCTTTTAGAAGGACAAGCGATCGCACAAAAAACCTATGATGATGCGTTGGCTCTTGAAAATCAATCGGCAGCGCAAGTTGAGAACGTGAGAGCTAGTCTTGCTCAGCAAGAGCTGAATCTCTCTCATACGATCATCCGAGCACCGATGGATGGCCGACTAGATGTTTCGATTGTCAGCACGGGTACTTTTGCAACTGCAGGACAAACTGCACTGGCAACGGTGTCCACGTTAAATCCGGTTCGAGTGCAGTTTAGCATTAATGAAACGGATTATCTGCAATTTGCTAAAGCAATTAATATGGGGAACTTAATGGAGCTTCCTGTGGATCTAGTCTTGGCAAACGGAGCTACTTATTCTGAGCGGGGCAGAATTGTTGAGATCAACCGTGGATTGACCCAGCAAACAGGAACGTTAACAATGAAGGCTCAATTTGGCAATCCAGCAGATTTATTGATCCCAGGTATGTTTGCTCGAGTTCAATTGCAAGGTGAAGTTCGTAAAAATGCAATCCTTGTTCCACAACGTGCCGTTTATATGCAGTTGACAAAAAGCTTTGTGACTGTGGTAGGAGCTGACGGAAAAGCGGAGGTACGTGCTGTGACTGTGGGTCCAAAAGTTGGACAGCTATTTATTGCTGAAAGTGGTGTCGAACCTGGCGATAAAGTGGTTGTTGAAGGTCAGCAAAAAACCAAGCAAGGTGTACCTCTTCAAGTAACTGAAATTCAAGTATCTGATTTGAAGATCCCAGTTGTGGGAGAATAGTAGGAGGTAAGAAATGGCTCGTTTTTTCATTACTCGTCCAGTTTTTGCCATTGTCTTATCTTTGATTATTACTTTGGTAGGACTTATTGCGGCATTGACTTTGCCGATTGAACAATATCCAGAAATTGCTGCACCGCGGGTTAGTGTGTCGGCAAACTATCTGGGTGCGAATGCTTCTGTTGTAGAGTCTACAATTGCCAGTACAATTGAACAGAAGGTTAACGGCTCCGAAGGCATGATCGATATGCGGACAGTTAGCGATGATAGCGGTAGCTATTCATTGGATGTTACTTTCTCGCTTGATCGAGATCCGGATATGGCGACTGTTGACGTACAGAACCGGGTTGCACAGGCAAACTCTGATTTGCCAAGTGCGGTTTTGAATTCCGGTGTGACTACGGCAAAACAATCATCGACAACGATTATGTTTTTCTCTCTTTATTCGCCAAATCAAACCTATGATTCGCTCTTTTTGAAAAACTATGGAAGTATTAACATTGTCAATGCGATTAAACGAATTGAAGGGGTTAGTACGGTTAGTGAGTATGGTCCGGAATATAGTATGCGTATCTGGGTCAAACCAGATCGAATGGCTCAATTAGGAGTGACTTCATCAGATATTGCGGCTGCGATTAATGCGCAAAGTGTCCAGTTACCGACTGGACGAATTGGGCAGTTGCCATCGGTTGCTGAGCAAGAATTCCAATATTCAACCCAAGTACAGAGCCAGATGACTGATCCGGAAGAATTTAAAAAGATCGTTGTTCGGTCTTTGCCAGATGGATCATTTATTCGAATTGGTGATGTCGCCGATGTTGAATTTGGCAATCGCTCCAGTAACTTTAGTAGTGATTTTAATGGTAAGGATGCAGCGGTTTTTGCGATTCAGTTAACTCCTGAGGCGAATGCGTTACAAGCTGTTTCCCAAATTCGTGAAGTGATTTCCGAAGCAGAAAAGCAGTTTCCAAATGATTTGGAAGCCTATATCATCGTTGATAATACTGTTTTCGTTAAAGAATCTTTGAAAGAAGTTTTGAAAACCTTTATTGAAGCGATGTTCTTGGTATTGATCGTGGTTTTTGTTTTCCTGCAAAACTGGCGGGCCACATTAATTCCAATGCTGGCGATCCCAGTTTCTTTGATCGGAACTTTTGGTGCTTTCGTTCTGATGGGCTTTACAATCAATACGCTTACGATGTTTGCGATGGTTCTTGCGATCGGTCTGGTTGTTGATGATGCGATCGTTGTTGTCGAGGCTGTTGAACATCATATTGATGAAAATAAGTTAAGTCCGAAGGAAGCTGCCTTTAGGGCGATGGACGAGGTGTCCGGTCCGGTTGTGGCGATTGCTTTCGTTTTGGCTTCGGTTTTCATTCCGGTTGCTTTCTTCGGTGGGACAATCGGTGTTCTTTATAAACAATTTGCTTTGACAATTACTATTTCTATGGCGTTGTCGGCGATTGTTGCTTTGACTTTGACGCCTGCCCTTTGTAGCTTGCTTCTAAAATCATATGAAGAACGTAAAGAAGCTAAAAAGGGTCCACTTGATAAGTTCTTTGCTTGGTTTAATCGCAACTTTGAAAAAATGCTAGATGGTTACTCAAATGCAGTGAAGAAATCCTTAAAACGACTGGCTTTTTGGCTCGTGATGCTGTTAATTGTTTCGATTGCAGCAGGTGGCTTCATCATGCAACTACCGAGTGCCTTCGTGCCGGATGAAGATCAGGGTTATTTCCTAATGGCTGTCAATTTGCCAGATGCTTCTTCGATGAATCGAACTCGGGCAGCATCCAATCAACTGGCAACAGATCTACGAAAAATGCCAGGTGTGGACGCGGTGTTCGTTGTTACTGGTTTTGATATTATCGGTAGCAGTAATAAATCAAGTAGTAGTTTAGTTGGGGTCTCTCTGAAGCCTTGGGCCGAGAGAACGAGCCCAGAAACTCAGGTAGAGGCTTTAATGGGGCAGACGATGGGAATTGCTTCGAAGTACCCTGAGATTTCCGTAATTCCATTTAATGCACCTGCGTTGCCTGGTGCAAGTAGTACAGGGTCTTTATCGCTTATGATTGCCGATCAGGCCGGGTCATCTACGATTGAAGAGCTTGAAGCGATCTTGGGCGGATTCCTGAGTGAGGCAAACAAGCGGCCTGAAATTGGAATGGCTTTCACGGCGTTCAATACTAGAACTCCGGCTTATAAGTATCAAATTGACCGTGACAAGATCGCTAAATTAGGTATTCCGCTCAGTGATGCATTGGGTACTTTGCAAGCGTTCTCTGGTGGATATGAAGTGAATGACTTCACTAAATTTGGCCGAACTTGGAAGGTTGTTTTGCAAGCGACGCCGGAATTCCGAACAGATGTAAAAGATATCGGCTTCTTCTATGTAAGGAGTGCCGATGGGTCATTGATTCCGCTTAGCAATATCATCACATCGGAACAGATTACCGGACCGACCTCTCTGCAACGGTTCAATGCGATGCGTTCAGTCGCCATCAGTGGTGCACCTGCTCCTGGTTATAGTACTGGGGATGCAATGACTGCGCTTGAAGAAGTGGCAAATGCGACTCTGCCAGCTGGCTATATCTATGAATGGGTGGATCAGAGCCGAGATGAGAGGGCTTCCGGTGGACAATCGACGATTGTTTTTGGTCTGGCGATTATCTTCTCGTTCCTTTGCTTGGCTGCTCTTTATGAGAGCTGGACGATTCCATTCTCTGTACTCCTCTCAATCCCAACAGCTTTGCTTGGTGCAGGATTTGCCCAGTGGAGCCGCGGATTGACGAACAACGTATATATGCAAATTGGTTTGATTATGCTGATTGGTCTGGCTGCTAAAAATGCGATCTTGATCGTAGAGTATGCCAAGATCAATATGGATGAAAAAGGTATGAGTCCATTCGATGCTACGGTATCGGCAGCTCGATTGCGTCTGCGACCGATTTTGATGACTTCACTGGCATTTATTATCGGTTGTCTGCCACTTGCAATTGCAAGCGGTGCTGGGGCTGGATCGCGGGTAGCGATGGGAACTTCGGTTGTCGGTGGAATGATTTTTGCAACTATATTGGGAGTATTCTTCATTCCGGTTCTCTTTATGACTGTTGAAACTTTAAAAGAAAAGTTTTCTTCTCCAAAGAAAAATAACGATGATGATTCGAAATAAAATCTAAGTGTTTGAATAGCGAGATCGGTTGACTTTTTCAGCTGATCTTGCTATTCTTATAGAAATGAATACCTTGCTAGGTATCCTTTAAAAACAGTCCAGAGAGGCTGGGAAGGATGTGCTTATTATGATGAGAAGATGTATAGAGACCTCTATGGCTAG
This sequence comes from Negativicutes bacterium, assembly GCA_018058445.1. Classification (GTDB taxonomy): domain Bacteria; phylum Bacillota; class Negativicutes; order JAGOZY01; family JAGOZY01; genus JAGOZY01. The sequence goes on from JAGOZY010000015.1 coordinate 8,125, forward strand.
AATCCTTTTGGATTTTGGTTAGAGGTCTTTTCTTATGCTTAAATTTAGGTAAGGAGTGAGAGAAATGATGCGTGGTCAGAATATCTTGGGGCTAGAGGATATGAAAGTGTCCGATATGGAGCGAATTTTAGATACCGCAGTCCAAATGAAAAGTGTTATGAAGCAAGACATCAAAAAGCTTCCTTCGCTAAGAGGAAAGTCAATTGTAAATCTGTTTTTTGAAAATAGTACGCGAACTCGAACCTCCTTTGAATTGGCGGGGAAATATTTGGGTGCAGATGTGATCAATATCTCAACTTCAACTTCGAGCGTGACTAAAGGCGAAAGTTTGCGGGATACTTTGCTTACGGTGCAGGCTATGAGTGTCGATGGAATTGTCATGCGCCATAGTGCAGAAGGGGCAGCGCAATATGCGGCTCGCTGCCTAAATGCGGTCGTCATCAATGCCGGCGATGGGGCTCACGAGCATCCGACTCAAGGGCTGCTTGATATGTTTACCATACGGCAAAATCTAGGAAGCATTGCAGGGAAGAAAGTCGCGATTATCGGCGATATTCGTCATAGTCGTGTTGCGAGATCGAATATTTGGGGCTTGCAGAAAATGGGCGCGGAAGTCCACGTGGCTGGCCCTAGAACTTTACTGCCTCCGGAAATTTCCGAGATGGGTGTGACGGTGCATGGCCGTATCGAAGATGCGCTTGATCAAGCTGATGTGGTCAATGTGCTACGAATTCAACTCGAGAGGCAAAAGAGAGGCCTATTTCCGACGCCACGAGAATATGCGCGGATCTTTGGCTTGAACGCAAGCCGACTTAAACTGGCGAAAGAAAATGCGCTGGTTCTTCATCCAGGCCCAATGAATCGGGGACTTGAAATCTCTCCTGATGTGGCTTATGGCAATCAATCGGTCATTGAAGAGCAAGTCTCCAATGGAGTTGCGATTCGTATGGCGATCTTATTTTTAACATTAGCGGGAGGGAAAAAACAAGATGAAACAGTTAGTAATTAAGAATGCTCGTGTGATCGATCCCGCCAATAATCGAGAGGGTGAATTTGAAATTCGCATTGTCGATGGTAAAATCGTTGAGGTTGATAAAAAACTCAAGGCGCAAAAAGAAGATGAAGTGTTTGATGCGAAAGGCTGGGTCGTCTGTCCTGGCTTTATCGATCTGCACTGTCATCTGCGTGAGCCTGGGCAAGAAGCAAAAGAAGATTTGATTAGCGGAAGTAATTCGGCTGCTGCTGGGGGCTTTACGACTATTTTGGCGATGGCTAATACCCGCCCTGCGGTGGATCAAGCGATTATCGTTGCGGGAATGAAGCATAAGATTGAGTCAGATTCGTTAGTGCGGGTGGAAATTACCGGAGCAGTAACCAAAGGACTAGCAGGAAAAGAGCTTGCTGAGATTGGCGATATGGCCGAAGCGGGAGCGGCTGCATTTTCCGATGATGGCGGATATGTCAGCGATAGTCGTTTGATGCGATCGGCTTTTGAATATGCGGCGATCTTCGGAAAGCCGGTGATTTCCCATGCGGAAGAAGAGTCTTTGGTGTCTGATGGGGTGATGCACGAAGGCGCGGTTTCAGCGAAGCTCGGCCTGCGTGGTCGTCCGGCTGAGGCGGAGGATATCGCTGTGTCCCGTGAGATCATGCTGGCTGAAA
>JAGOZY010000220.1 GCA_018058445.1 Negativicutes bacterium
GATAAGCCCATGGTGTCGGTACGCCCTGAGCAGGCTTTACCAGTAGCACATAGAAAACCGGACAATCCGGTAGAACCTCTAATTGATCTCCTCGTCCCCGTCCCCGCGCTGTTCCACCAGCGATGCAAAAAGGGACATCCGAGCCAAGCTTACTTGCAAGCTCCTCAAGCTCATTTTGGGACAGTTTCAGGTCCCATAGCCGATTCAGCCCTCGAAGCACTGCTGCCGCATCGGCACTACCACCGGCTAGGCCTGCTTCAAAAGGAATTTTTTTCTTTAGCTTGATATGAACGCCACGGGTAATATTACAGTGGTCTTGGATTAATTCTGCCGCTTTCCAAGCCAAATTTGAAGAGTCAGCTGGAAGAATCGGTGGATCGATTTCCAGAGAAATTCCCTCTGGCTGGTCGATCAATTCAATTTCATCAGCCAAGCTGATCGATTGGAGGATCATATCCACTTCATGATACCCATCAGAGCGATGACCACAAATATTTAAAGCTAGATTTATCTTGCCTGGAGCTAAAAAAAACATACGAGTACCTCGCTTTTTGAAAAAACGTTCGGATTTTTCATCTTGTTATTCATTCGTTCTTTTTGGACAGTTTCCTTTTTATTTCACTGCTTTTTTGAAAATCAGTTGTTTCCTTCCTCTAAGAGACCTATAATGAGGACAAGATTGATTTCCAATTTAAAAAAATTCACTGGAGGTGCTACCTTGGTTCCCTTTCAATTCGTCAAAAATTATGTGCGTAATTACTCCGTAGTCATAGGGTCATGCTTTCTCTACGGCCTCGCAGTAAACGCCTTCTTTGTTCCCCACGGAATGCTCGCCAGCGGCATTAGCGGTATCGCAATGCTATTCTTCTATTTCTTTGCTACGCCAATCGGAATCGTTGCCATGATCCTAAACATTCCACTTTTTATTCTGGCTTATCGGCTCATGCCACGGGAATATCTGATCAATGCCTTCTTCGGTATGATGGTCATGTCCCTTGCAATTGATCTCACATCCTTTGCTCGAGATTGGAACTTGGTTCAAGCCCCCATCCTAGCCGCCATCTACGGTGGAGTTATCGGCGGAGCTGCTTCTGGATTCATTTTCAAAGTAAACGGCTCTACTGGTGGAATGGATATTCTCGCCGCGATCATGCGCCGCTACTACGGCATTGGAATGGGACTTTTCACTTTCCTGATCAATATTTTAATCATGACCAGTGCGGCACTTCTTTTCGACATCGAGAATGCCATGTACACGTTAATTAGTATCTTCATCGCAGCCCAAGTTACAGATAAGGTTCTTGCCGGATTCAATAGCAAAAAAGTCGTCGTCGTCATTTCCGAAAAACCGGAAGAAATCGCTCAGGCCATTTTCGCGACCTTAACTCGGGGAGTCACCTTTCTCAACGGTGCAGGCGCCTATACAAACCAACCAAAAAAATTACTCTACATCGTAGTTACCCTGACCCAAACGCCAAAAATTACCGAAATTGTTCAGACCATTGATCCAACAGCCTTTATGATTATTCAAGATGCCTCTGAGGTTCTTGGTCAGGGCAAAGGTTTTAGCCCCTTGTATAATAAATAATTTAATAACTAAAAAAGACCGGTTTGGAATATCCCAAACCGGTCTTTTTTAGTTAAAGGGCTTTTGCCTTTTGTAGTTCGCGAGTTAACTCATCCAACGAATTTTGGACGTGCTGCTTCGTTAGCTTTTCTGCCTTTTCCGTGTCACCAGCCAGTACAGCCTGATAGATTTCCTTATGCTCAAGAACTGCTTCGGTGCGGCGCACTCGATGGGATAAGTTCAGTCGTCGAAAGCGACGCAGATTTTCCTGAAGACTAATTAAAATCGCTTTTAATTTTGGCATTCCGCAAGCATCAAGTAGCAGTTGATCAAACTGCATTAGATTCTCACTCACATGACTGCCTTCGTCATCTTCATCAAAGCTTTCAGCTTCAGCGATCAGTTGCTCCAGCTTCTTCTTCTGAGCCTCATCCAAACGTTCAATCGCACAGCGCACCATCAAAGGCTCTAAGGCCATACGAAGGGCATAAGCCTCCTCCATCTCAGAGCGCTTAATCGAACGAACCACATCGCCTCTACGGCCTTTACGTTCGATAAACCCTTCCATCTCCAGCTTGCGCAAAGCCTCTCGCACAGGAGTTCGGCTCGCATTAAATCGTTCTGCCACATCGCGTTCTATCAGTCTTTGACCTGGGTGAATGCGTCCTTCAAGAATCGCTTCTCGCAAAAATTCAAAAATAATTTCCCGAATCGGTTGAACTTCCGTCAGACCCTCGGGAACATGTAAGCTATCCATTTAGTCGCATCCTTTCTCGTACTTTTTAAAATTTTGTTCATCATAGCACGATTCTTTTGGCTAAACAATAAGAACAAATTACAAACCAGTCCGATTATTCCGGTAACGTTACCAGCCATTCTTGGAGTTTTTTCTTGTTCACTTCAGGATCTCTTCGTAGCGGATCTCTAAATTTTATCGTTCCAATGATCTGATTTTCTCCTCCAGCTAGTTTCTTTTCCATCTTTTCGATCGTGCTTCCAGGTCCGCCGCCAGAGCAGCAAAAAAGGGCGACTTCTTTATTTTTTATGCTGACTTCTTTGAAGAAACTTTCAAGCGCCGGGGCATAGCTCCAAGCCCAGACCGGCGTACCGATAAAAATGCGATCATAGTCCTCCACAGATTTATCCAGTGGATACAGCGCAGGCGTTTCCCCACTCATAACTTGCTTGCCTCCCCAGATAAATTTACTAAATCCTTTCGATTCAATTTCTTGTACTGGTTTTAATTCCAGAAAATCCCCGCCAGTTACCTTTTGGATTTCTTCTGAAATGAATCTTGTATTTCCTTCAAACGAATAATAAACAATCAATGTTTTTTTTCATAATTCTTCACCCTTTCCTCAGCTTAATGGAACAAAGTCCACAGTTGTCTCCCAATCAGTAAAACAGACACGGTTAGAA
>JAGOZY010000016.1 GCA_018058445.1 Negativicutes bacterium
CACTAGGGCCATGAAATACCGCCCCTTCAAGAACAATTCGCTGAGTTGCGGAAGTTACTTCAGATTCTAGACCACCCATCACACCAGCAAGACCAACAGCTCCTTTATCATCTGCGATAACAATCATTTCAGGAGTCAGTGTACGTTCTTTTTCATCTAGAGTGATTAATTTTTCACCTGCATGTGCGGATCTTGCAATCAATACATTTCCCGAAAGCTTATCCAAATCATAGGCATGAAGGGGCTGACAAGTTTCCATCATTACAAAATTTGTGATGTCAACTACATTATTAATAGAGCGAAGCCCTACCGATTGAAGTCGTTCGATCAGCCAAGCTGGTGATGGACCGATCTTCACATCGGTCAATACTTTTGCAGTGAATCGTGAGCATAAGTCACCGTTTTCGACTTGAATACGCACAACCTCTTGCGCGTTCACTGAAGCGGTCTCTAACAATTCAAAAGCCGGAAGCTTAATTGCTTCTCCTGTTAATACAGAGATTTCACGAGCTAAGCCAATCATTGAAAAACAATCAGCCCGATTCGCAGTCAGTTCAAATTCTAAAACCGGAGTATCAAAACCCATCGCACTCGCATACGAACTTCCCACTTCTACAGTCGGATGAGCAATCAGAAGTCCGTCCTTACTTTCTTCACCTTCAAGCTTCGAGTCAAGTAATACCTCGTCAGCTGAACAAAGCATCCCCTCTGATTCCAGTCCTCTAAACATCGCTTTTTCAATTTTTTGACCGTTTGGAAGCTCAGTACCTGGTGGTGCCCAGTAGAGTTTTTGCCCTGCCTGGATATTTTTCGCACCCGTAATCAGCTGATGTTCTGCTATACCATCCCAAATCGTTGCAACTTGAAGTTTATCAGCCTCTGGATGTTTCGCAACAGTGCGCACTTCTACTGTAATCAATTTTAGCATCCGCTCATCCGGCATGGTCACATTTTCGACAGGAATTCCAATACGGGTCAATCGCTCACCCAACTCTTCAGCCGGAAGAGAAACATCGACATAATCATTTAACCACTTTAAAGATCCATTCATTGTTATTCTCCTCCTTCTTAAAACTGGCTTAAAAAGCGTAAATCATTTTCGTAGAATAAACGGATGTCATTAATTTTCAGACGTAGCATCGCGATTCGCTCGATCCCCATCCCAAAAGCAAACCCAGTCATTTTCTCTGGATCATAGCCACCCATTCGAAGAACATTGGGATGAACCATCCCCGAACCCAAGATTTCTAGCCAACCTGTATGTGAACACATCCGGCATCCGTTACCATGACACATGACGCAGGAAATATCGACCTCTGCACTAGGTTCGGTAAAAGGGAAAAAGCTCGGACGAAAACGAACTTTTGTATCTTCGCCAAAGACTGATTTACAAAAGATTTCCAGCATTCCCTTAAGGTCGCCAAAAGTGATCCCCTCGTCAACCACTAATCCTTCCATTTGATGGAACATTGGCGAATGAGTCGCATCATAATCACGGCGAAAGACCTTACCTGGTGCGATAATTCGAACCGGTGTATTAGGAGGATTTGCTTCCAAAATTCGTGCTTGTACTGGTGAGGTATGGGTACGAAGCACGATCGATCCTTTGATAAAAAACGTATCCTGCATGTCCCGTGCTGGGTGGTCTGCCAAAAGATTCAACCGTTCAAAGTTATATTCTTCATCTTCGATTTCTGGACCATTTTTTACGCTAAATCCCATCCCACAAAAAATATCTTCCATCAGACGCTGAGTCTGAATAATCGGATGAAGATGACCGATCGAAACAGGAGCACCAGGAAGCGTCACATCGAGACTTTCGGTCGCGAGTTTATGTTCTAATTCAGCATTTTTTAGCGTACTGAGTTTTTCAGAAATCAGTGTCTCAAGTTTATCTTTAGCCTCATTCACCCAGCCCCCAACTAGCGGACGTTCCTCTGCCGAAAGGCTTCCCAAAGTCCTTAGTAGTCCAGTTAGTTCACCTTTTTTGCCTAAATACTCCACTCGCAAATTTTGCAAGGCCGTCAAATCACCTGCAACGGAAATTTGACTCTCTGCTCTTTCGAGAATCTCTTTAATCTTTTCTTGCATCGATGCTAACCTCCATCCGTTATTTTACATAAAAATAGACTTCGTCCCACGAGGGGCGAAGTCATTCGCGGTACCACCCTGATTTTTTACTCAGAAGCTTTAACGCAGCCTATACGCTGAGCCTACTTATTTCAGCCCAAACCTCCAGAGGGAATTTCAGCAGCCATATTTTAAAGGACTCTCAGTCACGATCCTTCTCCCTGTAAAATACTTCTACCGCTTACTTAGCTCTGTCATCGGATAAATTTATAAAATTAATGCAAAAGAAAACGACGGTACATCAAATAAACTTGAATAGAACCGGTATTTTCAAAAATTTTCCATAATCGATTTGTAAGTACCATACCAACCACCCATCCCCTCTTTTGAGAAGATTACCTCTAATCTAAGGGGAGTATAGCATATTTTGCCTATTTCTACAATGGTTACTGCCTCATTTCAAAGAGGAGAATACTGCCCGCAACGGCCACATTTAGAGACTCAACAGGTTGGCACATGGAAATCTTGACTGATTCGTCGATCAGCCCAATTAATTCATCTGATATTCCCCTGCCCTCACTGCCAAGAATCAAAATTCGCTTCTTGGAAAAGTCGATACCTCGATAATCATTGCTACCTTCAGTAGCAGTTCCATAGACTTTCCACCCGTCATTTTTCATCACTTTAAGCTTAGCGATGTTAAAATCAGTAAACAAAGGCATACGAAATGCAGATCCCATACTTGCCCGCAAGACTTTTCCAGACCAGGGATCAGCACAGCCAGCTGTCAAAGCGACTCCGATAGCTCCTGCTGCTTCTGCTGAGCGAAGTAGCGTTCCAATATTTCCCGGGTCCTGAACATGATCTAAAATCAAAAAAGTTCCCGAGGAGTCCGGTAGTACTTCTCGTTTTTCTTTTTGAATAGTAGCGCCGATTCCTTGAGGAGTATCTGTCTCAAATAATTGTTTCCCGACTGGCTCAGAGACTTCAAAAATTCGAACATCTAAGTCATTACATTGCTTTAAAATTTCTTTTATTTCAGGATTTAAAAGTCCCTGAGTAGTAATCGCAACGGTTACAATTTTTTCGTCTGACTTAAGCACTTCCTTTAATAAATGAATACCTTCAATCCAATACAAGTTCAGCTGATCTCGATATTTCTTCTCACGTAATTTTCGCGTTTCCATCACCCAAGAGTTTTGCTTACTTTCGATCTTTAACATATTATTGTAAACCTTCTAAGGCGGCAATTCCAATGTTCCCACCTACAACCACAAGAAGATCTCCTTTTTCAATCTGAGCATCCGGTTGAGGAGGAACAATCACTTGATCGTCTCGTTTTATCGCAACGACATTGACTTCAAAGCGGGCTCGCAAATCAGCCTCAATCAAGGTTTTTCCAATCAAGCTTCGAGGAACCCCAATTTCGACAATCCCCACGTTTGGTGACAGTTCAATATATTCGAGTACATTGCTCGTCACAATATTATGAGCAACCCGTTGTCCCATATCATATTCAGGGTAAACTACCCGATCTGCGCCAATCTTCTCAAGCATTTTTCCATGCAAATCGTTCAGTGCCTTCGCTACAATGAAAGGCACTCCCAAATTTTTCAAAAGAAGAGTCGTAAAAATATTGGCCTGAATGTTACTCCCAATCGCGACAACAGCCACATCAAAATTTCTAACCCCAAGCGCCTTTAAAGTATCTTCATCTGTCGTATCAGCAACAACCACGTGGGTCACAATTCCGTTTAATTTTTGCGCCACTTCTTCATTCGTATCAATAGCCAATACTTCGTGTCCAGAGCGGGCCAAAGCAGTCGCAACGCTACTGCCAAATCGCCCCAATCCAATAACTAAAAATTGTTTATCCCCTTTCATCTACCTCACCTTTCTCTTTTAACCAATTCGAAATCGTCCTTTGGTATATCGGTAATTTCCTTTTCTATGCCGCAACGTGAGCGAAAGGAGTACCGTCAAAGTTCCTACCCGACCTGCAAACATCGTAATTATAATTATCAATTTACCTATTGGACTCAGAGTTGGAGTCACACTTGCAGATAATCCTACTGTACCAAATGCCGACGTAACTTCAAAGAGTAAAAATAAAAAATCTTTATCCTCAACAATCATTAGTACGCCGGTCATGATAAAAATTAATGAAAGTGCAACCATGACAATCGCAAAAGATCGATAAATCATATCTAAAGATACTCTACGATAAAATAACTCAATATCTTCCTTTCCACGAATCAAAGTCCAGACCGAAGCTAAAACTACCCCAAATGTTGTCGTCTTAATCCCACCACCCGTCGATCCGGGCGAAGCACCAATAAACATCAAAATAAGCATTAAAAGCAGAGTCGGTGCCTTCAATTCCGAAATATTAACCGTAGCAATTCCAGCCGTTCTCGTACTTGTCGATTGAAAGAAGCTTGCCACCCAGCGCTCCCCTGACGATAAATGCGCCATTGCCGAAGAGTTTATCATTTCTAGAAAATAAATTCCAATCGTTCCTAGTATTAACAAAAAAGCAGTCATTGAAAGAACTAACTTACTATGAGTCTCCAGACTTTTCCAAGCCTTTTTTCGCCAAACGTCATCAATCACCGAAAAGCCCAACCCACCGAGAATAATCATCATCGCAGCAGTTAAATTAATGCCAATGTTACCCACGTAGCTTTCAAAGCTATTGTTTCTTCCGAATACATCAAATCCTGCATTACAAAATGCTGAAATTCCGTGCCAATAACCCATATAGATCGATGCCCATCCATATTCTGAAAATAAGAATATAGCCAAAATTGTTCCTCCGATAAATTCGATCAGAAGCGCCACCTTGATTACATATAAGACTAGCCTGACAAGACCTTCCGACGTGATGTGATTAAAAGACTCCTGAATCGTTAGACGTTCTCGCAATTGAATTCGTTTTCGAAGTAGCAACGCAATCAACGTCGTTGCGGTCATAATTCCAAGTCCACCGACTTGAATCAAAACGATAATTACGATCTGACCAAAAAGCGAAAATCGGCTTCCCGTGTCAGCGATCGTCAGTCCAGTCACGCAAACTGCGGAAGTTGCAGTAAACAACGCGTCGATAACTGACAATGACTCCTCAGTCGCTGACGAAATCGGTAGTGAAAGGATCAAAGTACCCAGTCCAATCAAAAAAGCGAAACCAATAACAAGCAAACGATAGGACGTCCACTCCGGGCTTGAAATGCTATTAAAAATAACTTTCGCTTTACCCCATCCGGCAATCATAATTCCCTTATCTCCTTATATCCAAAATCTAGATATAACCAATCTTCGCAAAAAGATTGCTAACTTAAGAGTTTCTTACGCTTTACCCAATTCGAAATTTGCCTTTTAAATACTGATATTTTCCTCTGCGACGTCTGAGCATCAAAGATAAAATAAGCGTCAACGTTCCAATTCGTCCGATAAACATTGCAACAACGAGAAGTACTTTTCCTTCCGAGCTTAAAAGCGAAGTAATACCTGTCGAAAGCCCTACCGTCGAGAAAGCTGAAATCACTTCAAAAAAGAGTTCTAAAAATGGAAAAGGCTCTATAACTGTCAGAATACCAGTTAAGAGAATTACCAGACCTAGCGAGACGAAAATAACAATAAATGCACGATAAACTACAGATGCAGAGACCCGTCGATAAAAAACCGCCACATCTTCCTTACCAACAATCAGTGCCCAGACAGCAGCTACTGCAATACCAAATGTACTCGTACGAATCCCACCACCAGTCGACCCAGGAGCCGAACCAATAAACATGAAAATAGTCATAAAGAATAATGTCGCAGGTTTTAGCTCACCGATATCCAGGGATGTCACCCCCGAGGTCCCCGAGCTTAAAGACTGAAAAAAGCTAACGATCAATTGATCTACAAAGGGCAATTGTCCCAAAGTATGTGGATTGTTATGTTCTAACAAAAAGAGCATTGTCGTTCCTAGAAAAATTAGACACCCAGTCACAGTTAAAACTAATTTCGTCTGAGCCTGCAGGCTATACCAGCGCCGATTTTGCCAGACATCATTCATCACAGGAAAACCAATTCCACCTAATAACATTAAAAATCCTACGACCCCATAAATTGCATAATGTCCTAAGTAGTTTTGGTAACTATTATTCGTTCCAAACACATCAAATCCAGCATTACAAAACGACGAGATCGAATGCCAAATTCCCATATAAATCGACTGAATTCCGCCATATTCTTCAAAAAAAAGAAGTGTTAGAATAATCGCTCCAATCAATTCAATGACTAAAGTTACCTTGATAATATAAATCACCAACCGAACAATCCCAGCGGACGAAGATAAATTAAAAGATCTTTGAATAATAAGCCGCTCTTTAAATTGAATTCGTTTCTTTAAAAGCAGTGCAATCAAAGTCGTCCCAGTCATAATTCCCAGACCACCGATTTGCACTAAGAAAAGAATCACAACTTCGCCAAAAATAGAAAATTGCGTCCCGGTATCTGCAACAGTCAGACCCGTAACACTAACTGCCGAAGTTGCCGTAAAAAGTGCATCCACAAATGAGAGAGAGTCCTCGGTAGCCGAAGCAACCGGTAATGCAAGCAACAAAGTACCCACTGCAATCAATACCGCAAATCCCACGACTAAAAGTCGATAAGAAGTCCATTCTGGGCTTGCGATTTGATTTAGCCAGATTTTGGTTTTTTTCCATCCATCTCTCATGTCTTTTTGACTCTCCTCGTATCCATCGTAAAAAGCCTTCCCCTTCTCTTCTACTTCTGCTCACACAAGATTTCTCCTGCAACTTACAAATAAATCATGAAAGAGCCGCCCCAAAGGGCGGCTCTTTTCTTAAATTTTAACTTATGCCAGTTCTTTTTTTGCAGCTTCCACTAATTTAGTAAAAGCAGCAGCATCATGAACTGCAATATCAGCCAACATTTTACGATTGATTAAAATATCTGCTTTTTTCAATCCGTACATGAATTGGCTATAAGAAATGCCATTAATGCGGCTAGCAGCATTAATACGGGCAATCCAAAGCTTACGGAAATCACCTTTTTTAGTTCGGCGATCTGAACGGGCATAATATAATGCTTTCATTACAGCTTGGTTTGCAGTTTTAAAAAGCTTACTACGAGCTCCTACATAACCTTTTGAAAGCTTTAAAATTTTCTTATGACGACGATGGGCGGTTACCCCTGTTTTAATTCTAGGCATCGTACTTCCTCCTCCACTTTTTAACGAACCTTAAGTTGAAATCAACTTAAGCGTATGGCAACATCCGGCTTACACGCGTATGATCAGATTTGCTGACCAAAGTTGCTTTACGCAAATTGCGTTTACGCTTCGGAGATTTTTTCTCTAGGATATGTTGTTTATTTGATTTAGAACGTTTAAATTCACCACTACCAGTTAGGCTAAAACGCTTTGCAGCGCTACGACGAGTTTTCATTTTCGGCATATTGATAAGCCCCTTTCTATAGTACCTTATTCTTTACTAAGCTTAGGCGCCAAAATCATAATCATATTACGACCTTCAAGCTTTGGCTCTCGTTCCATAATAGCAAGATCTTTAACGTCTTCACCCATGCGCTTTAAAATATCAAGCCCTAAATCAGGATGAGAGAGCTCTCTTCCGCGGAACATAATGACAGCTTTCACTTTATCACCATCGGCGAGAAAGCGTTGTGCATTACGCAATTTCACTTGATAGTCATGATCTTCAATCTTCGGACGAAGCTTTACTTCTTTTACATCAAAAGTTTTTTGCTTCTTACGAGCTTCTCGGTCTTTTTTCTGCTGTTCATAACGGAATTTACCGTAATCCATGATCCGGCAAACTGGTGGCTTCGCCGTAGGTGCAACTTCCACCAAATCAAGATTAGCTTCTAAGGCTTTCGCCAAAGCTTCCTGAAGGCTCATCACGCCTAATTGTTCCCCATTTTCAGCAGTAACACGTACTTCTCTTGCCCGGATTTCATCGTTAATGCGCATTGATTCTTTACTGATAATATTCACCCCTTTTTCCTGAATAAATAAAAAGCAGTACGGACACATCCGCACTGCTCTTCCTACAAGGAAATTTGTCGTTGTCGCCGACAAGCAAACCTACTATCCAAAAGGGATATAGGTGAGAAGCGGATGGCTTCTACTTCGTTCACAAGTTCTAGGATACCCTATTTCTTACAAAAAGTCAATACTAGCCTTGCTTTACTTCAACTTCCTGCAAAAGTTCGGCTAAGAAATCTTCCGATTTTTTGGCTCCTAAGTCGATTCCGCCATATTTTCGAATAGCGACAGTGCCTTCTTCCATTTCTTTATCACCAAGAACAAGTAGATAAGGTACTTTCTCCATCTGACCCTGCCGGATTTTATAGCCGACCTTCTCATTACGTTCATCAAGTTCAACACGAATTTTCGCATCTTTGAGAAGCCTCATAATACTTTTTGCGTATTCGTTTTGGCGATCAGTAATCGTCAAAATACGTACCTGAACTGGAGCTAGCCAAGTTGGAAAAGCACCCGCATAGTGTTCAATCAAAATACCGATAAATCGCTCCATACTTCCATAGACAACCCGATGAATCATAACTGGACGATGCTTTTGTCCATCCTCACCAACATAGTCGATATCAAATCGCTCTGGCATCTGCATATCCAACTGAATCGTGCCGCACTGCCAAGTTCTTCCTAATGAATCCTCCAAATGAAAGTCGATTTTCGGACCATAGAAAGCGCCGTCACCTTCATTAATTCGATACTCCAGTCCCCGATCATCCATGGCCGCTTTCAAGGCATTGGTAGTTAACTCCCAAACTTCATCAGAGCCCATTGCTTTCTCCGGTTTGGTACTCAGTTCAATTCGATATTTAAGGCCAAAAGTACGGTAAACTTCATCGAAAAGTCCCATTGTATTTTGGATTTCTTCTTTGATCTGCTCCGGTAGCATAAAGATATGAGCATCATCTTGAGTAAAAGCTCTCACCCGCATCAGGCCATGAAGCGCACCGGATAGCTCATGTCGATGAACCAAGCCAAGCTCCGCATAGCGAAGTGGGAATTCCTTATAACTATGATGCGTGGCTTTATAAGTCAAAATCGATCCTGGACAATTCATCGGTTTAATTGCATAGCCCATTTCATCAATCTGAGTAAAGTACATATTTTCTCGATAATGATCCCAATGACCTGACTGCTTCCACAACTCTTCGTTTAAGATAATCGGAGTTCGGATCTCTTGATAGTCATAACGGAAGTGAACGTCCCGCCAAAATTTTTCCAATTCATTTCGGATTGCCATTCCTTTTGGCAAGAAAAATGGGAAGCCCGGCCCTTCTTCTTGAATCGTAAACAAATTAAGCTCACGACCTAATTTTCGATGATCCCGTTTAGCCGCTTCTTCAAGCATATGCAGGTAAGCATCTAAGTCCGCTTTCTTCTCAAAAGATGTTCCATAAATCCGTTGCAGCATCTTGTTTTTCTCGCTGCCCCGCCAGTAGGCTCCGGCAATGCTCTGTAGCTTGATTGCTTTGACCTTACCTGTGCTCATCACATGCGGCCCTGCACACAGATCCGTAAAGTCGCCTTGAGTGTATAGGGAAATTTCCGCA
>JAGOZY010000221.1 GCA_018058445.1 Negativicutes bacterium
TAATAACTTAGATATGCTTGAAGAAATCCGTCTTAGTGCGCTTTTGCATAAAAATAATACCGGCAATCCCACTGTACTTCCTGCGCATCAGGCTCTTTTCCTCGGTACTTTAGGGGGAGCTCAAGCCTTGGGGTGGCAGAATGATCTCGGCAGCCTTGAAGTTGGAAAAAAAGCGGATGTTATTTTGCTGGATATGAGTGAAGCTCACTGGTATCCAACTCACAATTTAATTTCGACACTCGTTTATTCAGCTCAATCCAGCGACGTCAGCGATGTGATTGTCGATGGCAAAATTCTTCTTGAAAACAGAGAATATAAAACTCTTGATATCGAAAAAATTAAGCATGAAGCAAATCAATCCGCCCAGCGCCTAAGCCGATAAAAATAGAAAAGGGGAGAGGAAATGAACTTAATTACCACCGCTAAAACCTTAGGACCACAAATTCGAATGTTTATTGTTGAAAATCCTCGTATCGCGAAAAAATGTGAGCCAGGGCAATTTGTAATCGTCCGTTCTTCTGATGATGCAGAGCGTATTCCTTTAACGATTGCTGATTTTGATCGCGAAAAAGGAACGATTACCCTCATCGTTCAAGAAGTCGGAAAAGGAAGTCAAGAAATCTGCCAAATGGAAGAAGGCGACTCTTTCAGCGATATCGCAGGACCACTCGGTCATAGCACAGAAGTCAAAAACTTCGGTACCGTGATCTGCGTCGGTGGGGGTATTGGAATTGCACCTATTTTCCCAATCGCTAGAGCGTGGAAAGAAGCGGGAAATCACGTGATTTCAATCATCGGAGCTCGTACGAAAGAACTTCTAATCTGGGAAGATGAGATGCGTTCTGTCAGCAGTGAATTGATCGTAACAACTGATGACGGCAGCCAAGGTCGAGCTGGTCGAGTCACCGATCCACTTCGAGAGATTCTAGAAAAAGATGAAGTCGCTCGCGTAATGGCGATCGGACCTGTTATCATGATGAAATTTGTCGCGGAAACCACTCGTCCCTTCGGAACACCAACCTGGGCAAGCCTCAATCCAGTAATGGTTGATGGAACTGGTATGTGCGGTGGCTGTCGAGTTACTGTTGGTAATGAAGTCTATTTTGCTTGTGTCGATGGTCCCGAATTTGATGCCCATAAAATTGATTTTGACGGTTTGATGGCACGGCAAAAAATGTTTGCGACCCAAGAAGATGAAGCAAAAAAATGTTGTGGAGGGACCGGCGCATGCAAGACAAAGTAAATCGGCATAGACCTCAAGAACAAGACCCACAAGTACGTCGGCATAACTTTTCAGAAGTATCACTCGGATATAACCTCGCAACTGCAATTGCTGAGGCGGCTCGCTGCTTAAATTGCAAAAATCCTCTTTGTCGACAAGGGTGCCCAGTACAGATTGATATCCCTGCTTTTATCCAAGAAATCAAAGTCGGAGAAATCGATAAAGCCCTTGAGATTTTAAAAGAAAAAAGTAGTCTTCCTGCAGTCTGTGGGCGAGTTTGCCCGCAAGAAGAACAATGCGAAAAACGCTGTATTTTAGGGATTAAAGGGGAACCAGTCGCAATTGGTAACCTTGAACGATTTGCTGCCGACCACGGAACTGTCGCAGCTCCTTGCGACGACACCGCTTGCCCAATCAATGGTGGTAAAATCGCCATTTTAGGTGCCGGTCCAGCCGGACTTGCTGCTGCTGGCGATCTTGCACGCCATGGCTATCAAGTCACTATTTTTGAAGCTCTTCATACACCAGGTGGTGTATTGATGTATGGAATTCCTGAATTCCGTCTGCCGAAAGACATCGTCCAAAAAGAAATTACTATGCTCAAAACCATGGGTGTAAAAATCGAAACCAGCATCGTTGTTGGAAAAACTGTAACAATCGATGAACTCATGGGAGAAGAAGATTTTCAGGCTGTATTTATTGGAACTGGCGCAGGGCTTCCATATTTCTTAGGCCTTCCTGGCGAAGATTTAAACGGCATCTATTCGGCTAATGAATTCTTAACTCGTGTCAATTTGATGAAAGCTTATCAAGCCGAGAGTACGACACCTATTTATTGCGGAAAAAATGTCGCTGTAGTGGGTGCTGGCAATGTGGCTATGGATGCCGCGAGGACCGCACTACGCCTTGGAGCAGAGAAGGTTTATATTATTTATCGCCGCTCTGAAGACGAAATGCCAGCTCGAAAAGAAGAAATTCATCATGCAAAAGAAGAGGGAGTCGAGCTTTGCTTATTGGCTCATCCACTTGCTTTTCACGGAGATGAAAAGAACTGGGTAACAGAAGCGGAATGTATTCGTATGGAGCTTGGAGAGCCGGATGCAAGCGGGCGACGTTCGCCCAAAGAAATTCCGGGCTCTAATTTTAAAATTCCAGTGGATACCGTCATTATCGCAATCGGCCAAGGACCTAGCCCGATTATTCAGCAAACGACACCAGGACTCGATACAAATAAAAGAGGTAATATTACCGCTCAAGAAACTGGTGCAACTTCTAGAGAAGGTGTCTTCGCCGGTGGGGACGTAGTTACTGGCGCAGCGACAGTTATTTCCGCCATGGGAGCCGGAAAAATTGCTGCTCAAGCCATTCATGAATATATGCAAGAGAAAGAAAAAAATTAAGCCTTCAATCTTATTGAAAAGTCAGACTTTTTACAAACTTGGTTTTCGGTAATATAATAGAAGTGCAAATTGATTTTGCTTTATTATGATTGGTGAGGAGATGGACACAGAATGAAACGCACTGTACCTGTTGGTGTCTCAGGAAAGCATTTACATGTTTCTCAAAAGGATTTGGATGTACTTTATGGGGAAGGTCATCAGTTGACCTCCATGAAAGAACTCGGTCAACCAGGGCAATTTGCTTGTGAAGAAGTTGTTGATTTGGTCGGACCAAAGGGATCTTTTGAAAGAGTTCGTATTTTAGGGCCAGTACGTCCTGTCACACAAATTGAAATCGCAATCTCAGATTCTTTCAA
>JAGOZY010000222.1 GCA_018058445.1 Negativicutes bacterium
CGACGTTTTTTATCCGTTTTAGGCTGATCCGCAGCCATTCGAATCGCACCGCTTGTTCCGATCGTAATGTTAAGCTGTCCTGGTTTAACAGCGCCAACTCCGACGTTAGCCATCATGCCATCACCAGCACCAATCACGACAGGAAGCCCAGCGGGAAGTCCGAGTCTTTGGGCCATTGAACTTTGCAGTCCTTCGTGGGCAGTAGTCGGAACAACAGTAAGCATTTGCTCTTTACTGATTCCTAATAATTTAAGGATTTCTTGATCCCATTCGAGAGTCTGGATATTGTAGCAACCACTGCCGCTGGCGATTGATCGATCAACCATACGCTTGCCAGTCAAGCGATGAAAAGCGTAGTCTTTAATCGAACCAAACCAAATCGCTTTTCGGAAAGCTTCGGGATTGTTTTTTCGTAGCCAATATATTTTTAATAAAGAATACATCGGATGGAGAGGACAGCCAGTTCGATGATAAGAAGCATCCCAATCCATCAGCTCTTTTACTTCATCTAAATAAATCTGACTGCGAGTGTCCGCCCAAGTCATCAGGCGAGTTAGTGGTCTTCCATCTTCACCGATCGCAAGAAAGCTATGAAAGACAGAACTAAATGCGAGGCCCTTCACATCGCTGACTTCAGCACCTAACTGCTGAACAGTTCGAGCAATAACAGCTTCCGTTGCCATCATAATGACATCTGCATCTTGCTCAGCGACTCCTGATTGGTCTGTAAATAAAGGATATTCTTCTGTTGCTGTTGCGGCCGCATTTCCGAGCCGATAGGCTACAGAGCGAACGCCAGTGGTACCAATGTCGACACCGATAATAATTGACTGGCCCATATCAATCACCCACTTCGAAAAAATTCTAGAGACAATAGTAAGTCTATTTTGCAGGATATTGTCTATGTACTAGCTAATATCTGAAAAATGGACTTCGTTCTCAGGAAGAGAAACTGAAAATGAAATAAAAATTTCTTTTGAAAGAAATAAAATGAAAATTATTTTCTAGCCAAAGTATAGTATTATTTGGTAAGGAAGGCAAGGCGTTTTTTTGAAATTTTCAATTTTTTTAAAGGAGGTACTCATGCTTGATGGAATGAAAAATAATAACCCTTCGGGTGGAACCCTGACAGTACTGCGTAGTAATCTTCCAAACTTGACGAAAAAAGAGCAAAAAGTGGCTCTCGTTATTTTAAAAAATCCATCGGATGTAATTCATATGAGTATCACCGAGCTTGCTGAAATTTCCGGTACAGCCGAGGCCACAGTCTTCCGTTTTTGTAAAGCACTAAACTTTTCGGGCTTTCAGTCATTTAAAATTTCTTTAGCCCGTGATTTATTTCCGTCTGAAGAACTAATCTATCAAGACGTTGAACTCGGCGATGCCATGCTTCCCTTAACTGCCAAAATTTTTCAAAGTGTTCATGAAGGCCTACAAGATACGTTAAATATTCTCGACCCAGTCGCCCTTGAAGAAGCTGTCCGGGCGGTGTTACGAGCTCGCCGAATTTATGCTTTTGCCTACGGAGTCTCGTTTGTCGTTGCGCTAGATATTGAGTATCGATTTATCCGCTTTGATGTTCCGGTGAAAGCTTGTTCTGATCCCCATATGCAAGTCACCTACGGCACTTTGATGACTCCAGACGACCTCGTGATAGCAATCTCCCATACGGGCAGCAACCGAGATCTTCTCCAGGCACTAGAGCCAGTCAAAGATCAGGGAGCGAAAATCTTAGCAGTGACCAGTCATCTAAAATCTCCTTTAAGTGCGATGGCAGATATTACCCTATGCGGAATGGGCAGGGAAGTAAACTACCGCTCGGACGCTATGGCGTCGCGGCTTGTTCATATGGCAATTTTAGATGCTCTCTATGTAGGTGCTATGATTCGAAATAAAGAACCCCTCAGTCAGAACATGGATCGTATTCGGACAGTTATTTCACAGCGAAAAACATAATTTCAAAAAAGAACAAGTCCGGTTTCGAGGCATTAACTAAAAAAATCAATCCGTATTGTACTATTTGTACGGTACGGATTGATTTTTTATTTGTCTAGCTAGAGAAATTTGCATAGATAAAGAAAAAAGCTTGTAAGCTCGTACAATACAAAGAAATTACATGCTTACAAGCTTTTTTAACTACCCTACCATTGGGTATGGAAAGAACCCGCCTTATCATTTCGCTCATATTGGTGAGCGCCAAAATAGTCACGCTGGGCTTGCAGTAAGTTGGCAGGCAAGTTTTCGCTACGATAACTATCCAGATAAGAGAGAGAACTGCTAAAGGCTGGAACAGAAATGCCGTCGTAAATCGACGCAATGACCACAGAACGCCAATCAAATTGATATTCGGCTACAATGTCACCAAAGTAATCATCTAAGAGCAAATTGGACAGGTTACGGTCTTTTTCATAAGCGTCGGCAATGCAGTTTAAGAACTGAGCGCGAATAATACAGCCACCTCGAAAAATCATTGCAATTGCACCGAGATTTAAATCCCAGTTGTAAGCTTTTGAAGCCGCGCTCAGCAAACTGAATCCTTGCGCATAGGCACAAATCTTACTCGCATAAAGGGCTTTTCGAATCGATTCTACCGTAATTTCAACAATCGGTTTCTGCTCGCCCTTTGGCCCTTTGAGGGTTTTACTAGCCAGAACTCGCTCGGATTTTTGGCTGGATAAGAATCTTTCAAAAACAGCCGTCGTGATCGTTGGCGTCGCAGTTTGAAGATATAAAGCACACTGGCTGGTCCATTTTCCCGTTCCTTTTTGTTCGGCTCGGTCTAAAATCACATCCACCAGATACTTTCCGCTCTCCGGATCGACTTTAGTAAAGATATCCGCAGTAATTTCAATCAAATAGCTATTTAATTCGCCCTGATTCCATTCGGTAAAGATGTTATGGATTTCTGGCGGAGTGAGCTTCAGATGCTTTTTCATGATGAAATAAGCTTCACAGATTAGCTGCATATC
>JAGOZY010000223.1 GCA_018058445.1 Negativicutes bacterium
ACTTCTTTTAATTACAAACTTGTACGAGCTTATTTACAAAAGACTTTTATGACATAATAGTTCATCTGTATTCGAACCCGAAAAAATAAAAATGTTAGAACTTTTGTTAGAACTTTTGTTAGAACTAAAAAAAAGGCACTCAGCGTTTTACGCTGAGTGCCTTTTTAATTGATTTGTATGGTGGGGCTAAACGGATTCGAACCGCTGACCTCTTCGATGTCAACGAAGCGCTCTAACCAACTGAGCTATAGCCCCTAGCAACATGGCAAAGTATATCGAAAATACGAAAAGTTGTCAAGTACTCTGACCGGATTTTTTATAAAAATCCGACAAGTATCCCTGCAATGACAATCGAAACGGTCGTTACAGATGCAAATCCAGATACCACGTAAGCGGGGAGAATGCGGTTACGAACCAGCTCCTGCTCTTCAGGATCTTTCGTCACCGCATTGATAATTTCGTTTGAAATAAGGAATGTTGCTGGAAAACCAAGCATCTGTCCCATCGCAATCCCCATCGCCAGATTTTTCGAGCCAGAAATTTTCCAGAAAGGAAGTACATAGAAACATAGGAACAGTCCAAGCATAACTGCGGTAAATACAACCAAACTGACATATCCGAGTTCTGCCAACTGACCTAAAGTCACCTGAGCCAAAGATGGGATAATCGTTGCAAAAAGAACCATCGAGAGAAGTCCAGACGCTTTACCTTTTTCAAGAATTTTCGCCGGAGCCAGACCCCAATACCCAACCAGTGCACCAAATAAAAGCGCCCAAATCGAATAGTTAATTGGAGTAACTTTTCCAAAGTAGCTCGACATCCAAGCAAAAAATGCAGCAATTGCAATACAAGTAAAATCAGTAAAGTAGCGAGAATATTTTTCTGAAAAGACTTCCGCTTTTGGCTCTTCTACAACCACTTCATCCTTAGTTTCTAGTTTTCTAGCTTCTTTATTGGCTCGATGCTCTTTTAAAATCTCCTCAGCTTCTTTGAGCCCAAAAAGAGAAGCTGGTAAAGAGCCGACAAATTTTTGGACAGCATATAGAATCATCCCAAGAGCTGCAGCGATTGGGAAGCTTTTTGCCATCGCAGCATCCACCATGAGTTTAGTTGAAACGATTCCGCCATTAATGACAGGAATACTCACCAGCATATTTTCTCTACCAATAAGCGGAGTGACTGCAAAAATTGCAACCCCAGCCACAATCATTGAAAGTATCGTGGTGACAACGGTTCGCCATTCTTGGCGTAATTGAGAAAGATTAATCATCGTTCCCATGTGGAAAATGATGAGTGCTGCTGACAATCTACCAAACTCGGTCAGACCGGCTAAATTAATTACATTCTTAGGGATGACACCTGTCATAAACCCAGTCAAGAATAAAATAAGTGCGACAAAAACCGCCGACAACCTGGCTCGCGTTAGAACCCCGAGAAAATCACCAATTGCAAAAATAAAAACACAGATGAAAAAATAATAAAACTGATCAAACATCTACCAAAGCCCCCTCTTTCAGAAAAATCTTAACCTTGCAACTATTATACACAGAAACAGCTGATCAGAATAGAAGAATATTTACTTTATTGTTCTTGAAATTTACCTACTACAAAAAAGGTACCTGTAGATTTGGCAATAAAATTTTTATCTTCGTCTCGCACTTCACATTCTATGACTAAGGTAGTTCGTCCATTGTGAATGATTTTGGATTGAGCATAAAGCATTTTATCAGGGAAAGCAGGCCTCAGATAATTCATATTCATATCGAGAGTTACCACCTTTTTATTATGAAAAGCGCAACTTGCTCCCATCGAAGTATCAGCCAAAGAAAAAATGGCTCCCCCATGCGCATTACCATGTAAATTTGTATGAATACCTGAAATGATCGGCATCGAAAAAAGCGCACCTTCTCCAGTACCAGACTCCATTTTCATTTGTAGTAGATTAATAAACGGATTTTTTTCATAAATTCTTTGCAAAACTTCTTCTAGTGCCATTTTCTCCACCAAACCAAACACTCCTCATTTTTAGCAAGCCAACTCACGCAACGCCTGCATTAATACCCTGATCCCTCGTTCCATATCCTCCGGTGATGCGTATTCTTCCGGATGATGGCTCAACCCATCTCGGCAAGGAATAAAAATCATTCCAGCATTCGTAAGTTCCGCCATATTCATCGCATCATGTCCAGCGCCACTTGGCATTAAACGATAGGAAATTTTTTCTTTTTCACAAATATTTTTTAGCAGATCGACAATTTCTCCGCTCATCGGAACTGGCTTTTCAGAATACAGTACCTCGATCGAAGCGCCAGTTTCAGCTTCGGCGCAAATATCGGCAATTTCATCTTTTAGCGTTTGAAAAGCCCTCATCAGGCTTTCTTCATCAATACTGCGCAAATCAATCCAAATTTCAACTCGCCCTGGAATGACATTCATCGCACCGGGAAATACTTTAAACTCTCCAATCGTAGCCACCGTTCCCAGATCGCTTTCCGAAAGCCCCACTTCTTGAACTGCTTGAATGATATGAGAAGCACTCACTAAAGCATCACGCCGTCCAACCATTGGAGTCGTTCCTGCATGCCCAGCCTGACCTTTTACCACGACTTTCAAGCCGAGTAAGCCGACGATCGCTTGCACAACACCAATTTCCAAACCTTCTTTTTCTAGAACCGGTCCTTGCTCAATATGAAGCTCTAGAAAAGCTTTCCATTCTCCCGCTTTTCGAATCACCCCAGATAGTTGATCTGGTTTTAGCCCACACGCATTTAATGCCTCTTCAAAGGTCATCCCCTGTTTGTCCTTGAGCAGACACCATTGCTCAATCGGCGCTCTTCCGGCCATTGCCTTGCTGCCCATCGTTGCCACATTAAAACGGCT
Organism: Negativicutes bacterium; assembly: GCA_018058445.1. GTDB lineage: Bacteria > Bacillota > Negativicutes > JAGOZY01 > JAGOZY01 > JAGOZY01. Next base: position 2,881 of record JAGOZY010000223.1, read on the forward strand.
AGACTCTTCCGCAGCAAATACAATCACCTCAACCGGATTTTTAAAAACCGCACCTTCTTGCTGCAATCTTTCCACTGCGGCCAAAGC
>JAGOZY010000225.1 GCA_018058445.1 Negativicutes bacterium
GTAAATCCCTGAATCAAACCATTTTCTTTCATTCGATTAATCCGTGTCCCCACAGCCGGACCGGATAAGTGAACCACTTCGGCGATGTCTTTAATCTGCATCCGACCATCGACTTGTAAGCACTTCAAAATTGCTCTGTCAGTTTCATCCAAATTCATCTTCTGTTTTTCCATTATCAATTCACTTCTTCTTCAGCAAAGTTTTCATCCACTTTTCTTTCTCCAACAAACCGACTTTTCTTTTATGATAAAGCTAGATTATCGAAGGAGGATGAATTATGAAAACACCTACTCTTATTCTAATTGATTTTCAAAAAGAGTACCAGACACCAGGGCGAGATTTTTACATCCAGGGAATTGAAGAAAGCTTACAAAAATCTTCCCAAATTCTTAGCTTTGCCCGAAAAAACGCTTGGAATATTATCCATGTAAAGCACTATCGCGAAAACGCTCACGGAGACAAACTATTTTCAAAAGAATCCCCTTTCTCCGACTATATCAACGAATTTCGGCCCAAAGAAAACGAAAAAGAGATTATCAAATATCTTTATTCGAGCTTTTCAGCTCCTGAATTTGAGCAAGAACTACAAAAACAACCTGATTCTCCGATTTTTATTATCGGCTATAATACCGCCATGTGTGTACTTTCAACAATAATCGAAGGATATCACCGAGGCTACAAAATGACTCTTCTCAAAGATGCCTCTTCAGCCAAATCAGACGGCATTACTCCCGCAAAAGAACGACACGACATGCTAACTTCTGTACTTTCTAGTTTTGGAGAAGTAGAAACTGTAGATGAAGTCCTAGTAAAATATAGCTACTAAAAACTAAAGCGGAGCTTTGAACAAAGCTCCGCTTTTTATTTGACATTTTCATAAAAACGATATCGCCCGTGAAAAACTATTCTCTCGAAATAATTCTGAATAAGCCTTTAAAATCAAGTCGTAACATTCTCTTATTTGAAGAGTGTTAGTGAGTCTTGGACTGTTTTTAAAAACAACTCTGCTGGCTTAGAAAAAATCTGATATTTCTTCCACACAAGATTTAAATTTGCTTCAAGCTTTGGTTCTAACGGCTTAAAGCAAAGCTTGCTGTCGCCGGATGTATTTACGAGCTTATCCAAACATAGAGCACAGCCAAGACCTTCTTCGACCATTAAAGAAGCATTATATACCAAGTTATAAGTAGCGACAATATTCAACTTATCAAAGTCTCTTTTTATCCAACCTGAAATTTGATTGCTTACCATTGATTGGGAGGAACTTATAAGAGGCACATCCCATAAATCTTCTGGTCGTATTTTCTCTTTAAATGCCAGCATATTATCTTTACGAATCAGTAGCCCCCAGACATCGGCGCCTGGAAGTCGGATAAAGTCATATTTTTTTACATTTGCCGGTTCAATCAAAATCCCAAAATCAAGCAGGCCTTTATCAAGGCGCTCTGTCACATCATCTGCATTACCACTGAAAAGATGATACCTGATATCTGGATTGTCTATTTGCAAGTTTTTAGAAGTTTTTGCGAGTATGCGTATGACATCTGTTTCTCCGCCACCAATATAAATGTCTCCACTAACAATTTCATCAGATGTATTGAACTCAGCTTCAGTTTTATCCACTAAAGCTACAATTTCTTGTGCTCTTTTACGAAGTAGTATTCCTTCGTCAGTCAGCGTGATTTTGCGACTACTCCGAAGAAATAGCTTGGCTCCCAGCTCTTCTTCTAAATCCATTAATTGCCGTGAAAGTGTGGGTTGAGTCACATGTAGAAAATCTGCTGCACGGGAGATATTTTCTTCTCTAGCAACTGCCAAAAAATATTTCAATACCCGAATTTCCATTGTGAATCACTCCTTCTATATAAAAATTATACTATGATTTTTAATGCCCGAAAAGCATAGTTGTTAATTCACTATAGGCATTTCTTATTTAATGATTTTGTAGCTAGAATGATAACTATCAAAGATGGCATACGGTGAGAATTAAAAACGAGAGCAATTCTTTTAGAAATAATGATTTAAGGAGAGATTTAAAATGCGCAAAAATTCTATTTTAAGCCTGTATTTCAAAATGTTTAACACGGTAGCTTTAGGTATGGTGTTATCTGCGACTAGCATCGGCTACGCAGCTAATATGTTAAATGGAGCTGATAATTTTTATAAAAGTGACAGTGTTACCGTAGAAAAAGTTACTTTTAAAAATCAATACAAAATGGATGTTACAGGAAATCTTTTTCTCCCTAAAGGCTTCAAGCAAAGCACCCAGTATCCTGCGATTATTGTTGGGCATCCCATGGGTGCGGTCAAGGAACAAAGTGCCAATCTCTATGCTACAAAAATGGCTGAGCAGGGCTTTGTCACGATGTCGATAGACTTATCTTTCTGGGGTGAAAGCGCTGGCGAACCTCGCCAAGCAGTTTCGCCAGATATTTATGCTGAAGACTTTAGTGCTGCGGTTGATTTTCTTGGTACTCGGGCATTTGTCGATAGAAATCAGATTGGCGTTATCGGAATTTGTGGCAGCGGTAGTTTTGCTATTAGTGCCACCAAAATTGACTCGCGTATAAAAGCCGTTGCGACAGTCAGCATGTATGACATGGGCGCTGCAAATCGCAATGCACTTCAACATTCGTTAACTCTGGAACAGAGAAAGCAAATTATTGCTGATGCGTCAGAGCAGCGTTACGTCGAGTTTGAAGGTGGTGACACCAAATACACTAGCGGAACAGTACAGGAAATTACTGGAAACTCTCATCCTATTGAGATTGAATTTTATGAGTTCTATCGCACATCTAGAGGTGAATTTACCCCAGAGAGTTCCTCTCATTTGTTGACAACCCATCCAACACTTACGAGCAATGTAAAATTCATGAACTTCTACCCGTTCAATGACATCGAAACAATTTCTCCTCGCCCGATGTTGTTTAT
>JAGOZY010000224.1 GCA_018058445.1 Negativicutes bacterium
CCCTAGATTCATTCAGTTTTCAGCGTATCTTAAACGTTCCCAGACGTGGAATTGGCGATGTTTCTTTCCAAAAAATTCAAAATGCCGCCAACGAACGAGACTATTCATTACTTGAAATGGCAACTACGCCGGATGAAATCGCCGGACTAACCCCAAAAATTCGTCAACGACTGGAAGATCTTGCAACTAAATTTATTACTTGGAATGGCTTGATCCCTCAACTACCCGTTGCAGATATTATTATTCGGGTTATGGAAGAGTCTGGATACCTTGAAGAGCTTGAAGCCGAAGGTACAATCGAAGCGGAAAGCCGGATTGAAAACTTACGGGAATTCATCAGCGTAGCCCGTGAATTTTCTAGCCTAGAAGAGGAGCAGACTTTAGAAAACTTTCTCAGCCACGTCGCTCTTGTCTCTGACGTTGACCAAGCTGAATTTGGTAACGAGCGAGTCACCTTGATGACTCTGCATGCCGCCAAAGGACTGGAGTTTCCGATCGTATTTTTAGCTGGCATGGAAGAGGGGATATTCCCCCATTCTCGTACGTTGATGGACGAAAGCGAGATCGAGGAAGAGCGTAGACTTGCGTATGTAGGGATTACCCGAGCAAAAAAAGAACTCTATTTAAGTTCATCCCGTCAACGGATGATCTTTGGAAATATCTTGTCCTATCCGCCATCTCGGTTTTTAGGCGAAATCCCTCAAGAACTGATTGTTGCGATTCAGCCCGTTCGGACTGTGCAGCCTATGGGAAAATCACCGAACTCCTATGGCTTTGGCCGTCAGCAGATTAATTCGCCGAATCTAAGCACCAGCAATGCAAGTAAAGTTGCGTGGGCAGTTGGAGATAAAGCGGAACATAAAAAATGGGGACAAGGTACTGTCGTAAAAACCCAAGGCGAAGGAGAAAGTCTGGAAATTTCTGTGGCCTTTCCTGGTCAAGGAATCAAACGGCTAATGGCAGCTTTTGCTCCATTAACTAAATGTTAATCAGGAGATAAAGGAGTGACATCCAGGTGGCAAAATCAGACGATCAAAAAAGAATCACCGAACTACGGGAGTTATTGAATGACTTTAGCTATAGCTACTACGTGCTTGACGCTCCAACCATTGAAGATAGCCAGTATGACCAGCTGTATCGGGAGCTTCAATCTCTTGAAGAAAAGTATCCCGATCTGATTACCGATGACTCACCGACTCAGCGGGTAGGCGGCGAACCGCTCGATGGATTCGAAAAATTTACTCATCCCCATCCACTCTATAGCTTGGCAAATGGAATGAGTGTTGAAGAACTCAGACAATTCGACAAGCGAGTACGGGGTGGTCTGGATCAAGAAAAGATCGAATATGTCGTCGAAATGAAATTTGACGGACTTGCGATGAACCTGATTTACCAAGATGGAAAATTTCATCAAGGAGCCACTCGCGGCGATGGTCAAGTTGGCGAAGATGTTACGATGAATCTCCGCACTATACAGGCCATTCCGCTAAAGATAAAAGGCAATGTGTCCGGCATCCGCGAGATTCGTGGCGAAGTCTATATGCCAAAAAAATCATTTAATGAGCTAAATAAGCAGCGCGATGAAAACGGCGAACCGCCCTTTGCCAATCCACGCAATGCGGCAGCAGGATCGATCCGTCAGCTGGATTCTCGCATCACAGCGGAGCGAAAACTTTCTTTCTTTTCGTATGGACTTGCTGAGCCGGAAATCGACAATATTACGACCCAAAAAGGCGTGCTCGATCAATTGCGGCAGTGGGGTTTCCCGATTTGCCCAGAAGTTCAAGTTTTTTCAGGAATTGAAGAAGTGATTTCCTATTGTGAAAGCTGGACTCCCGAAAGACGCTCCGCTCTCAATTATGAGATTGATGGTTTGGTTATCAAAGTGAACTCTTTGGAAGATCAGAGACTGCTCGGCACAACCGCTAAAGACCCACGCTGGGCAATGGCGTTTAAATTTCCGGCAGTCGAAGAGATCACCCAGATTTTAGATATCGAAGTCAGCGTGGGGCGAACCGGAGTGCTGGCACCGACAGCGATTCTAAAGCCTGTGAGGGTTGCCGGCTCTATGATCGGCAGAGCTTCACTTCACAATCAAGACTATATTGATGAAAAAGATATCCGAATTGGTGACTGGATAAAACTTCGAAAAGCAGGAGATGTGATACCGGAAGTCGTATCGGTCATAGTGGAAAAGCGTTCTTCTGATTCCATACCTTTTCATTTGCCCGATCACTGTCCGGTCTGCGATAGCCCAGCTTTCCGTCTTGAAGGAGAAGTGGCGATTCGTTGTAGCAACCCAGACTGTCCAGCGGTTTTGCGGGAAAAAATAATCCATTATGCCTCTCGCACTGCGATGGATATTGAAGGGCTGGGCCCAGCGATTATCGATCTATTACTACGGGAAAAGCTCATCTTTACTCTACCGGATCTCTACCATCTTCAAGGGCAAGAACTCGCAGCTCTTGAGCGCATGGGTGAAAAGTCAGCCGCCAATCTACTTGAGGGCATTGAAAAAAGTAAAAGCAAAGGACTGTCAAAAGCACTTTTTGGACTAGGAATTCGCCATGTCGGAGAAAAAGTAGCTGGCATTCTAGCCCGTCACTACGGCAGTTTGGCTGCGATCCAAAGCGCAACAGCCGAAGATATTCTGGCACTGCCGGAGATTGGCCCGAAGATTGCAGAAAGCCTAGCTGAATGGTTTAGAAATCCGCTCAACCAAGAACTCGTTCAAAAATTGGAAGCTGCTGGTGTCGATCTGACCGAAGTACAGACCCTAATTCCAGAAAACCTTCCACTTTCAGGCAAGACATTCGTTCTTACAGGCACACTGCCGACTCTAAAGCGTGACGAAGCGGCACGAATGATTGAGGCTCTAGGCGGAAAAGTGACAGGATCAGTCAGTAAGAAAACCAATTATGTTGTAGCTGG
>JAGOZY010000226.1 GCA_018058445.1 Negativicutes bacterium
TCCTAGGCAGGAAGCCCCATGGGTGCTCTCACTGATAAATCCACTCCAGGCCGAAGGTAATTCAAGCATGCGAAGTGTGTGACCCGTCGGGGCTGTGTCAAAAATGATAAAGTCATAGCGATCTTTTGTCGTTGGGTCAGTAATAAAACTTGAGAATTGATCAAATGCGGCAATTTCAACAGTACATGATCCGGAAAGCTGCTCTTCCATATTGATAATGACACTTTCTGGTAACTTACCGCGATAGGGACCGACAACGGTTTCGCGATATTCACGCGCTGCCTCTTCCGGATTTAAGTTCGCAACAATCAATCCTGGTACTTCGGCAATGGGGGTTCCTTTGCCGTCAAGTTCACGAGAAAATACGTCTTGCAGGTTTGAAGCTGGATCCGTACTGATAAGGAGTACTTTTTTCCCTTCATCAGCTAAATTAACAGCAACTGCACACGCAGTAGAAGTTTTTCCAACTCCGCCTTTGCCGGTGAAAAAAATGTATTGGGTCTGGGTAATTTCTCTTAAATCAAATGGCTTCATCATGCTAAAGCCTCCATTTCTTTTTAAAACTAGGAAAGATTCGTCCATGCTAAAAATTCTGCTTCGGTCGGATAAGCTTTTTTCTTCTCCACTTTTCCATCCACTAGAACCAAAGGAAGAACCTCGGCACCTTCTGTTTGCAGCAGTTCATTTACTACTTTATTTTCAACGAATTTTTGTGGATTATTTGCTAGGCCATAACGAGAAATATCTGCGCCCTTATCCTTCAAAGCCTGAATTAAGGTCGCTACCTTCAAAAGCTCCTGATCAATACTGGGCCCACAAATTCCGGTTTCACAGCACATCGCAGGATCAAAAATTTCAATTTTTTTCATTTCAAACCGCTCCTTTTTCTTCCTTACTTTGAATCGGGTGACAGATGCACGACCCGGTCGCTTGGGTAATTTCAGTTAGAAAATCAAACATTGCTTCTATCCGTTCTTTTTGCTGACGATAGTTCGTCCAGACCCCTTCTTTTTTGGCACTAACGAGACCGGAATCCACCAGAATTTTCATGTGATAACTTAGCGTGGGTTGGGTAATTTGAAAAGCTTCTAAAATATCGCAAGCACAAAGCTCACCACAAGAAAGCATATCTAAAATTTGAAGGCGAGTAGGATCTGAGAGTGCTTTAAAGATTAAAGCATGCTCGGCATAACTGGGTTTCATAATAGCTCCTCCTTTTATATAGATAAATCTCTATGTTAAAATCATAGCTCATACATAGACGATTGTCAATGTAACGAGTGAGACATTCCCGATATTTATTTGGCTAACCAAATTGGACTTATAAAAAGAGATAAAGGACTACTTTCAAAGCAGTCCCTTTGTTCTCAACCACGCAAACTATTCCTTACGATAGGCACGCTGGCCTTCTTCATAATAATCTTTTCCTTCCGAATCAAGTACGACAATCGCTGGAAAATCTTCAACCTCAATCGCAGCAACTGCTTCTGGCCCAAGCTCTTCATAGGCAAGGACGGTGTATTTTTTGATCGTACGAGCAATCAGAGCTCCAGCTCCACCTACAGCAGCAAAGTAAACAGCTCCATGTTTTTTTACAGCTTCAACGACAGCAGGACTTCGCCCACCTTTGCCAACCATCCCGAGCATCCCCTGATTGAGTAGCGCAGGAGTATAGGCATCCATCCGGCCCGATGTAGTCGGACCGGCGGAGCCAATCGGATGACCCGGCTTCGCTGGCGCAGGGCCAACGTAATAAATCACTGCACCAGTAAGATCTAAAGGAAGCTTTTCGCCTCGTTCAAGACTTTCGGTAAGTCGCTTGTGTGCAGCATCTCGCGCCGCTATAATCGTACCCGAAATAAGAACGCTATCGCCAGCTTGGAGACCGCGGGCGACTTCCGGTGTGAGCGGAGCCGTGATTCGAATAGGCTGTTTATTCATCTGTCGTCTCTCCTCCTTAAATGCTGACTTCCCCGTGGCGAGCTGCGTGACAATTAATATTGACCGCGACAGGTAAAGAAGCGATATGGGTCGGGTACCATTCGATATGAACTTTAAGGGCAGTTGTACTTCCACCTAGCCCTTGAGGACCGATGCCAGTTTTATTAATTAATTCAAGTAACTCTTCTTCAAGGTTTGCATAACGAGGGTCAAGATTTACACTATCTAAATCTCGGGCTGCTGCTTTTTTAGCGCAAATCGCCGCCATTTCCATAGTGCCTCCAAGCCCAACCCCTATGACCATGGGTGGGCAAGAGCTTGCTCCGGCAGCTTTAACTGTATCTAAAACGACTCGTTTAACTCCCTCAATTCCGTCAGCAGGAACGAGCATTTTGACAACACTTTTATTTTCGCTACCTGCCCCCTTAGGAGCAAGACGCAAGTGAATCTGATCGCCTGGAACAATTCGGGCATGAATGATGGCAGGGGTATTATCGCCTGTATTTTTTCGCTCAAAAAGTGGCTCGGCAACCGCAGATTTTCGAAGATATCCATCTGTATATCCCTGACGGACACCTTGATGAATCGCTTCTTCAAAATCCCCACCCACGAGATGAACCTCTTGACCAATTTCTGCAAAAACGACTGTCAGTCCTGTATCTTGGCAGATAGCAACCATTTCGTCTTTCGCAATTTGTGCATTTTGAAGTAATTGATCCAAAATATCCTGACCATTACTCGAAGGCTCATTTACCTTTGCCTTTCTAAAAGCTTGGCAAACGTCTTCCGGTAATTGACAGCAAGCTTCAATACAAAGGGTTGCTATCGCATGAGTAATTTTTTCTACTGAAATTTCGCGCATCGTTTTCCACTCCTCTCAAAAACGAATCGGTTTTCCATAGCGACCCGGCTGGATCTCATTTTGAAGAACAGCCAACTTTCCTGAGACAAAGACTGCTTCAATTCCTTCCGGTGAAGCATCTGG
>JAGOZY010000227.1 GCA_018058445.1 Negativicutes bacterium
CATTTGGATTTTCGGTAATTTATCGAGAATATCAAGTCGGGTAATCGCCAAATAATCCATTCCACTTAACATGGCCGCATAGCGCACAACCATCGCATCAAGCCAGCCACACCGACGAGGACGCCCAGTAGTCGTTCCATACTCATGCCCTTCTTCCCGGATCTGATCACCGACTTCATCCAGAAGTTCGGTGGGGAAAGGGCCTGCGCCAACGCGAGTACTATAAGCTTTTACTACGCCGACCACTGTATTGATCCGTTTGGGTCCAACCCCTGCGCCAATACATGCCCCACCAGCGATTGGATGCGACGATGTCACATAGGGATATGTACCATGATCGAGATCCAGAAGAGTTGCCTGCGCCCCTTCAAAAACAATCTTCTTACCCGCAATAATCGCATCATTCAGCTCTTCTGCGGTATCCGTTACAAATTCACGAATAGCTTCAGCATATCCTTGATACTCTTTTAAAATAACATCAAAGTCGAAGCCTTCATGCCCATAAGTATCTTTCAAATAACGATTTTTCAAAGTTAGTACTCGTTTAAGTACAACTGGAAAATCCTCTGAATCCATCAGATCACAAATGCGAATTCCGATTCGAGCATTTTTATCCATATAGCAAGGGCCGATACCACGCTTTGTCGTACCGATTTTATCATCGCCCTTAGCCTCTTCTTCTAGGCCATCTTGAGCGACATGCCAAGGGAAAATGACATGAGCACGATTTGAAATCCGTAAACCAGATACCGGAATATTTTTCTCCACCATACCATCAATTTCTTTAATTAATTGGGCTGGGTCGATAACGACTCCGTTCCCGATAATACATAATTTCCCTGGGTATAAAATGCCTGATGGCAATAAATGAAGCTTGTACTCCACACCATTGGCAACGACTGTATGCCCTGCATTGTTACCGCCTTGATAACGAACAACTCCATCGGCTTGTTCTGCTAAATGATCGACGATCTTGCCTTTTCCTTCGTCGCCCCACTGAGAACCCATAATCACAACTGTAGACATAACAATCAATCCTTTCAAATTGGAGATTTATCAAATAGTTTAGTCCCTTACAGCCCAAAACGAGAATAAATGGTATCCACATGCCGGAAAAGATAATCAAGATCAAAGCATTCTGCAACTTCTTCTTCGCTCATGAATTGACGAATATCAGGATCGGCTTGGCAACCTTCAAGAAAATCTTTTCCTTCTTCCCAACGAGCCATCGCATTTCGTTGTACCCAGCGGTAAGCCTCTTCACGAATAGCGCCTTTACTGACCAAAGTGACTAAAATTCGCTGGCTAAAGAAAAGACCGCCAGTGATATTGATATTTTCCATCATCTTATCAGGATATACAAGCAGATTTTCCATCAAGCGAGCTGTTTTATCCAGCAAATAATCCACCAAAATACTACTATCAGGCAGGATGACTCGCTCTACCGAAGAATGACTGATGTCTCGTTCATGCCAAAGCGCAACATTCTCCAAGGCAGCTTGCGCATTGGAGCGAACCAACCGAGCCAAACCGCAGATCTGCTCACACGTAATTGGATTACGTTTATGGGGCATCGCTGACGATCCTTTTTGACCTGCATGGAAATATTCTTCTGCTTCTCGCACTTCGGTCCGCTGAAGATGACGAATCTCTAAGGCAATCTTCTCCAGAGTCGCTGCAACAATCGCCAAAGTACTTAGATACTCTGCATGTCGATCTCGCTGAATGATCTGAGTTGAGATCATCGCTGCTTGCAGTCCCATCTTGTTACACACATATTGTTCCACTTCCGGTGAGATATTAGAATAAGTCCCTACCGCACCAGAAATTTTTCCTACACTAACTGTTTCACGGGCTGCTTCCATCCGGCGGACATCTCGTCGTACCTCTGCAAGCCATAGAAGACACTTTAAACCGAAGGTAGTTGGTTCTGCGTGAACTCCATGAGTCCGACCCATCATTGCCGTTTTACGGTGCTTTTTGGCCTGCTCAATCAATGCCGTATCCAGACGACCCAGTCCCACTAAAATAAGATCACAAGACTGCATCATCAAAGAACCTAGCGCGGTATCTTTTACGTCCGATGAAGTTAGACCTTTATGGACATACTTGCCTTCTGGCCCAATCTTTTCTGCTACCGCTTGGGTAAATGCGAGAATATCATGGCGAGTCTCTTTTTCAATCTCTCGAATTCTTTCGACTGTAAAATCAGCTTTTTCCCGAATAACCGCAACTGCTTCTTTCGGAATTTCGCCTAGATCAGCCATAATCTCACAAGCATAAATTTCGACGTCAAGCATCGCACGAAATTCGGATTCCTCTGTCCACAAAGTGCCCATCTCCGGACGGGTATAGCGTGCAATCATTAGCTAGGCCCCCTTTTTATAAAATCTGTCTTTGAGCATAACTCCTTAGACTCAAAGACCCTCAAGTGGTGATCTTTATTCGCCCTTTTCTCGCTTCAAAATAGCTCTTGCTACGATTATGCCAGCAGCACTGGCCTGGGCAAGTCCACGAGTGACCCCTGCGCCATCTCCAGCAGCAAAGAAATTCGGAATTTGACTCTCAAGCTCCGATGAAAGAGCCAAGCGAGACGAATAAAATTTAGTTTCAACGCCATAAAGTAGCGTATGTCTTGAGTTTGTTCCCGGAGCCACTTTATCAAGTGCTTCAAACATTTCAATTAGTGCAGTCATATGACGATGAGGCAGAACCAGCGAGAGATCTCCTGGTGTTGCATCTTTCAAAGTTGGCTCAACCATTCCTCGCTTGATTCTTTCGGGCGTCGAGCGGCGACCATCCAATAAATCACCCAAACGCTGAACAATTACACCATTTCCAAGCATATTGGCAAGACGGGCAATCGATTTCCCATAGGCAATCGGCTCATTAAAAGGTTCGGTAAAGTTTTTCGAG
>JAGOZY010000228.1 GCA_018058445.1 Negativicutes bacterium
ACATGAGGCCCTTCAACTGGGAATTTGCGTAATTGAGCCCGGGAATTTTTATAGCTACAGTGCTCAGACCACATCACACCAAAAAGTGCGAGTTCCAAATGATTGGGTTCTTTCCCCATGAGTTCTTTGATTTGATTGTATTCGTCTTGGGTCAGCCCATGTTCTTTCCATACATTTTCAATCATATGCTGAGCCCTCCTCTAATCATTGATTCAAATACTTTGGCGCCATCAGCTCCGCCTAAAATTTGCTCTGATAAGCGTTCTGGATGCGGCATCAGTCCGAAGACATTTCCTTTTTCATTGACGATTCCTGCAATATTGCCAAGTGAACCGTTTGGACAGGCTTCTTTTGAGACATTCCCTTTTTCGTCGCAATAACGTAATACAATTTGACCTTGTGCTTCAAGTCGTTTATAGCCTTCATCATCGATAAAGTAGTTGCCTTCACCATGGGCAATTGGCAACCGAATGATCTGATCTTTGGCGTATTCAGAGGTAAAAGTGGTTTGGTTATTCTCCACTTTTAAATAAGTATCTTTACAAATGAAATGGAGGTCACGATTTCGAAGAAGTGCTCCAGGAAGAAGTCCAGCTTCAGTCAAAACTTGAAAGCCATTACAGATTCCGACTACGAGTCCACCCCGCTCAGCTAGTTTGACCACTTCTGGCATAATGGCTGAAAAACGGGCAATAGCACCTGTACGAAGATAGTCTCCGTAGGAAAAGCCACCAGGTAAAAATACGGTGTCATAACCTTCTAACGAAGTCTCTTTGTGCCAAATCAGATCAGGCAGAATTCCCGTCACAGCGTGGAAGGCTCGTTGGCAATCTTTATCGCAGTTTGAGCCAGGAAAAACAATTACCGCAGCTTTCATTATTTCACTTCCTCCAGCTCAAAGGTAAAGTTTTCCATAACTGGATTGGCGAGGAATTGATCCGCCAATTTTTTAACTTGCTCTTCGGCCACGGTGCGATCAGACTCTTTTAATAAAAACTCGATGACTTTCCCAACTCGAACTGTGGAGACATTAGCGTAACCATGAGCACCAAATGACCTCTCGACTGCAGCACCTTGAGGGTCAAGTACACCGGACTTCAAACTTACCATTACTTTTACTTTAAACATTTATTTTACCTCCTTACCAATTAAGCGCCCTAAGACTTCTTCATAAGCTTCTTCGACAGATCCGAGATCACGACGAAATCGATCTTTGTCGAGTTTTTCATTTGTTTCTGTATCCCAGAAACGGCAGGTATCCGGCGATATTTCATCACCTAGCATAATCTTGCCTTCGTAGCGTCCAAATTCCAGTTTAAAATCAATGAGGGATATTCTACGAGTTTGCAAAAATTCAGTAAGTACTTTATTGATTGCAAGTCCCATTTCTTCGAGTGTTTCAAGGTCTTTGGGTGAGGCAATCTCTAAAACTGCTACGTGAGAGTTATTGATTAGCGGGTCACCAAGTTCATCGTTTTTATAGTAAAACTCCACGACGGGTCGGGGCAGTATTTTTCCTTCTTCCCAACCTAGGCGTTTGGCAAGGCTACCAGCGGCGACATTTCGAACAACGACCTCAATCGGGATGATTTTCAGGGCCTTTACTAGCATTTCGCGATCACTGACATTCTTGATGAAGTGAGTTTCGATCCCTTTCGATGCGAGTAGCTCAAAAAAGAAGGTGGAAATTCGATTGTTAAAAATGCCCTTATCATGGATTGTTCCTTTTTTTTCTCCATTAAAAGCAGTGGCGTCATCTTTAAAGTAAACTAGGACTTCATCTGCTTTTTCCGTTGTAAAAATTTGTTTCGCTTTTCCTTCGTAAAGCATTTCTTTCATGATTTTTCCTCCTTCATCCCATTTTATTTAGCTATTTTAGCTTGTAGTGCTTCGTGTTTTTTTGCGACTTGCTCGGCCTGATCTTTTCGGAATTTTTGAAGGGCTTCGTGAATTTTTTCATCACTCAAGGCAAGAATTGATGCCGCATAAAGAGCTGCATTTTTTCCGCCATCTACTGCCATCGTCCCGACTGGAATTCCCGGTGGCATTTGGGCGATGCTGAGAAGCGCATCCATTCCCTGAAGACTTGTACTGGCAATCGGAACCCCGATGACTGGAAGTGTCGTATAACCGGCAATCACTCCAGGTAGATGCGCGGCTGCGCCAGCAGCGGCTATGATCACGGCAATTCCACGACTTGGAGCTTCTTCGACAAATTGCTTTACAAGCTCCGGTGTACGGTGAGCAGAAGCAACTTGAACATCCACGGGAATGCCAAACTCTTTTAACAAGGCAACCCCAGATTCAAGTACTGGCCAATCGGAATCGCTCCCCATAATTAAACCTACTTTTTTCATCGTTTTTCCTCCTTTTTAGTCTTTAATCCGTGATTTTGGGTAAAAAAAGAGCCCGCATGCGTTTAGACACACGAGATCCTTTTCAAACTCAATGCTCTGCTAAGAAAATATAGCGAGCGACAACGAGGATAGCCAAGACCCAAACGATCCAATGAACTTCTTTGTAGCGTCCTGTGACAAGCTTCATTAGTGGGTACAAAACCAACCCGAATGAAATACCATTTGCAATGCTATACGTGAAAGGCATCGCAACCATTGTAACAAATGCAGGGATGGCTTCTGTCAGATCAGAAAGGTCAATTTTCCGGACTGATTCTAGCATCAAGGCTCCAACGATAATCAGTGCTGGAGCAGTTGCAACATCTGGAATTAAAGCGACCAGAGGTGTGAAGAATAGAGCTAAGAGAAAGAGGATTCCAGTGACAACCGCAGTCAAGCCTGTCCGGCCGCCCGCAGCGACACCGGCTGTACTTTCAACAAACGCAGTAATCGTGCTTGTTCCGAGGAGTGCACCAAAGCTTACGCCGCAGGCATCAACGATCATCGCTTTTCCCAT
>JAGOZY010000229.1 GCA_018058445.1 Negativicutes bacterium
GGGCGAGACCGTCCAAGGTACGGTGAAAGAAGTTGTAAAAGGCGGAGTGACAGTCTCTGTTCAAGGAATTAGAGCCTTTGTTCCCGCTTCTCAGATGGAACTGACACGAGTCGAAGATTTCGGGCCATATGTCGGACAGACACTGGAGTTTTTACCGATTGAGTGCGAGCCAGAGCGTCAAAGACTGGTGCTATCGCGCCGGGCTTTGCTCCAAAAGATCGAGGCTACGCAAAAAGCTGAAGTGTTATCGAAATTAGCAGTAGATCAGGTTGTTACAGGCACAGTCAAACGTTTGACTGACTTTGGCGCGTTTGTGGATATTGGCGGAATTGATGGGCTGATTCATCTGAGCCGCTTATCTTGGGCCAAAGTCAAAAAAGCATCCGATGTTTTAGCGGTTGGCGATACAGTTGAAGTAAAAATTGTCGAGCTTGATCCAGAAAAAGGTAAAGTCGGTCTGAGCTTGAAAGATTTACTTCCAGATCCATGGCATTCGACTGCCAAAGAGTTTAAGCAAGGTCAAGCGGTTAAAGGAAAAATTGTTCGAATTGCCCCGTTTGGCGCTTTTGTAGAAATCGCCCCGGGTGTCGATGCATTACTACCTGCGACTGAGATCACTGAGGACCGATCGGATAAAAGTCTCACAACTCTTGAAGTCGGCCAAGAAATCGAAGCCAAACTTCAACGAATTGATCTAGAGCAAAAGCGCATCTCTTTGAGTATGCGTCGATTGGCTCAAGACAAAGAAAAAGCCGAATATCAACCATTCTTAACCAAAAATGAAGATGAACTTAAAGTTAGCTTAGGAGATCAGTTTGGTAGTTTACTTGAGAAATTCCGTAAATAATTGAAAAATTATAAGAGGAATTTTACTTACTAATAAGGCTGGAGCGGCCCAAGAGGGTCGCTTCTTTTTTAAAAAGCCGGGAGGAAAAAATATGAAACCAGTAGTAGCCATTGTCGGTCGTCCGAACGTCGGTAAATCGACCTTAATTAACAAAATTGCCCATAAACGAATTGCGATTGTAGAAGATCAGCCAGGAGTTACCCGCGACCGTCTCTATGTGGATGTGGAATGGTTAGGCCAAGAGTTTATCATGGTCGACACAGGTGGATTAGAGCCCGACTCGAATGATCCGATGCTTAAAGCGATGATGGCCCAAAGCCGTATGGCGATGGAAGAGGCAGATGTTATTGTCTTCATCGTTGATGGTCGTGATGGACTTCAACCAGCTGACGAAGAAGTCGCTCAAATCCTTCGAGCCAGCAAATGCCCAGTTTTGCTTGTCGTAAATAAAGTCGATAGCCCAAAACAAGAAGCAAATGCCTATGAATTTTATAGCCTAGGCCTAGGTGACCCGATTGCCATTTCTGCTGCCAACATGCTCAATTTTGGCGATTTATTAGATGATATTGCGGCCCATTTTCCCAAAGGATCGGATCAACCAGAAGACCCGGACACGATTCAGGTCGCTGTGATCGGACGACCGAATGTCGGTAAATCTTCCCTCGTTAATGCACTTCTTGGTAAAGAACGAATGATTGTGAGTGATGTAGCAGGAACGACTCGTGATGCAGTCGATAGCCTATTTGTCGCTCATGGCCAAAAATATACCTTGATTGATACGGCTGGCCTACGGCGAAAAGCTCGTGTTGAAGACGGAGTAGAACGTTACAGCGTTATTCGTACTTTACGGGCGATTGATCGTGCAGATGTTGTTCTTATGGTTATTGATGGTGCAGATGGAGTGACCGAGCAGGATAAGCGAGTGGCGGGCTATGCTCATGAAGCGGGAAAAGCTTGCGTCATTTTGGTGAATAAATGGGACTTGATTGAAAAAGACAATAGTACCGTTAACGAATATACTCGTACGCTACGACATGAATTGATTTTTCTAACTTATGCACCGATTTTATTTCTCTCGGCCTTAACCAAGCAGCGACTTCATAAGGTTCCAGAGATGATCAAAAGTGTCTACGAACAGAGTACGCTTCGTATTCCTACAGGTACTTTAAATCAAGTGATTCAAGATGCTTTAGCGGTTACTCCACCACCGTCTTTTAAAGGCAAAAAAGTAAAAATTTATTACGGTACGCAAGTAGCAGTGCGACCACCGACTATTATCTTCTTTGTAAACAATCCAGAGCTTCTTCATTTCTCTTATCTTCGTTATCTAGAAAATGTACTGCGAGAAACCTTTGGATTCGTAGGAACTCCTCTTCGCTTAAGTTCACGTGGCCGAGGCGAGAAAGACGAATAATCTTTGGAAGGAATGAGTGAAAAATGCTCAATGAAATCCTTGCTGGAGCGTGTGCCTATGTATTAGGATCGATTCCATGGGGGCTTTGGATTGGTCACCTGTGGGGCGGAATTGATGTTCGTGAATATGGTAGTAAAAATACTGGCGCAACAAATATTTATCGTGTGCTCGGCATGAAAGCAGCCCTTCTTGTGTTTCTTTTAGATGCTGGGAAAGGCGCCCTAGGAGTTTGGCTTGGAATGTGGCTGACAGGCGAGCCTTCAGGAGCGCTTATTGGCGGTTTAGGTGCGATTATTGGTCACAATTGGTCTTTTATTATGAAGTTTAAAGGTGGACGGGGAGTTGCGACCGGGGTGGGCGTTCTTGCCATGTTAATGCCACCTGTAGCAGCAGCAGCATTTATTTGTTGGGGAATTGCAGTCGCACTAACCCGCTATGTCTCCCTTGGTTCTGTCCTTGGTGCTGGAATTGCTCCAATTCTTGCTTGGTATCTAGGATACCCATCCTCCTATCAAGTTGTCGTGTTACTTGCTTCGCTATTTGTGATCTTTCGACATCGCGAAAATATCATTCGACTTTTCCAAGGTACAGAGAGTAAAGTCGGACGTATCGCCGCTGATAAGGAGGAGCCTAAATGAAAATTACTAT
>JAGOZY010000230.1 GCA_018058445.1 Negativicutes bacterium
GATATGCCAGCGGCACTGGCGGAAATGGCTTTTATCAGTAATCCGGCAGAAGAGAAATTGCTTTCAAAGGAGCAGGACCGATGGGCAAAAGCTTTGGCGCGGGGAGTAAGTGATTATTATGGATAAGATTAAAAACGGTTTAGTAGTAGGAACTATTTGCTTTTTTTTCGGCATTGGGGTTGGCAGTGCTGTTACTTATTTTTACTTTCCACGTGTTATTGAGCAGCGAGTGGAAGTGGAGAAGCCAGTTGTTAGAGAAACTATTCGGACTAACACGTTGACAGAAATCCAGTATGTGGAAAAAGAGGTTGATCCAATTACTGGAAAGCGAGAGGCTACGGATGTAGAGACAAATATTAAGCAACCAGCTATCGGCGTTAAGGTCAACGGAAAGCCTTATGAATTCGGTCTTTTGCAGGGAGAAACACAAAAATTTGAAAATGGAAAGATCGTGATGAATCAGGAAAGTACGATAAAGTTTGAGGTTGAAGTTCCAACGATTCATCAAAAGTGGCGTGTAGGAGCTTATGCGGACTGGACGACAGGTGGTGATCGTCCTAACGTCGGAGCTCGCCTGAATAGGCAATTTAAGCATTGGGACGGGGACGTCTATATCAACCAGGATAAAAACGTCAAGGGGCAAGTAACCATTTGGTTTTAGGCAAAATGTTCTAGTGAAATTTTTACTGGAGAAGATGTGTACTTTTGGGGCTTTTTTTCGTGGTAAGATGATAAAGTCGAAAGATCAGAAGAACGAGATCAGGCCGTTTGCAAGTCAAATGGTCTTTTTTTGTGGGCAAAATATATCTAGAAAAATTTTAAGATAAAAGGAGAATGAGTATGGCAGATAGCTCTTCAAGGAAAGAAAATCATACGCTTTCTGGGGATTGGCTACAAGAGCTTAGTGGACAAATTCTTGTTAGGGCGAATCTCGATCTTATTGATATGCCATTGAAGATTCAAAACGAACGAGATGCAATTGACCAAAATAAAGACTTGCTGAATTCGTCTTTTTTTGCAAATATGGCTAATTTAGGAGCGTCGTTAAGTTTCGCGGATGATCGAATTTTAACAAATATGGGGAATCCAACAAGAGTGGCTAGCGATGGATCACGTGTCATAGCTCGTATGACACCAACTAGTTTCGAGGAAGGAAATCCTCCGTTGGTACTGAAACCGCCTTTTGGTGTGCCACTTGCATTCGCAGACAATGGTAGTTCTGGTGTGGGTTTGTGGAGCGAGAGTAGCACTCCGTATAATAGACTCCAGCGAAACTTAGAGACTTATAGAGAATTGCACTTAGGCTTCCTGCGAGACCAATCTGGTGCCTATCTTTATGACGCATATCAGGCAACTGATGCTATTGCAAAATATACGGACGCTATAACAAGAGAAAGTAGTGCAACTGGAGTTCCAGAGAACCTGATTCGTGCGATTTTATTTAGAGAACAGATTTTTTATAGTGTAGTAGATGCCACAGATCAATCGCGGGTGAGAATAGGTTTGAGTGCTTCAGCTTCTGTCGGACTTGCACAAATCTTTCCCGAAACGGCATATTGGGCCGAAAGAGTTATTGTCAATGGCGCCCCAGCCACCGAACTTCAGAAAGAGTATGAGGCAAAAATTATGGGATCTCAAATGAGAAAAGTGCTTCTTCAGAAATTAGAAAATAATGAAGAAAATATCCATTATGCTGCTCTTATATTAGCCGCTGAAGCAAAGAAGCTAGAGATTGATCTATCTACTGCGACGGAATGGCAACTCCAGCAAGTTCTAGCGGCTTATAATGGTAGTGGCCAAGAAGCGCAACGGTATGGAGTGGAGACCTTTGAATATTATAATGCTTATAGACGGTACTATCAAAGTCAATAAAACTATTAAGATAACTGGAATTAGCCAATATTTTTTAGTATCTAAAAATTTATTTCGAATTGATAATGGGTTAGTTTTAATTGAGTTGATTTGGGTATTTTATCGCAGAATGGAATTGTTGTTGCTTGAATGGCATTGTGGATGTACTTGGTAGTTATTTTATATATGAAATTTTGAAGGAAAGGAGGTGGAGTTATGAATTTGTTACAAAATTTAACTCATACTATTTATTTTGCCTTGGAGGAACTTAAAACTACTTATCCGGGGCTTACTTTGCAGTATGGTTTTCTAGCAACGGCACCAGCTGGTTTGGTGATTGCTTTGGAGCACGATAAAACGAAGGTGGATACGCAGCATGAGCTTGCGGGCTATCGTCGTCGTCCGCGGGTATTTTTGGCGGATATTTATGCGCCGAATCAGCTGGATCGGAATAATCTTTGCGAGGGCGTGAAGAATCTTTTTGAAAATAAAAATATGCCAGTGCGTGACAGTAGTCGTCAACCAGTGCGTGACAGCAGTCATCAAGATGCGGAAATTGTGATGGCAGGCGAAGGGGTGCGGGTCGAAGTCGATCTGGATGCTCGATTTAAAGCACGGGCACGAATTTACGTTTATACATTAGTTGATTAAGAAAGAAAAAGGAGAGATGTTTTATTATGGCAAATCCATCATTTATTTCAGCGCTAAAATCGGACCGTTGTGTCCACTATTTAAATAATTTTCTGGTGAATCGAGCTCAGTCGATTGATGTGAGTGCAAATGTACCGAGCCAGATCATCGATGAACTGGGAAATGACAAGCATACGGGAATCATCAGTGCACCGGCAGAAGTTTCTTTTAACGTGTCAGTATTTGATACAGGCATTGAATTAGGTCGCAGTTTGACAGAGAAACCGAGCGCTACGAACTTTACCTTGGATGATTATATTTCTGCCCAGGTCGATTATGTCGGAGTTGTTCGAGACAATACAGGCAACTTCTTTCGATCGGTCTACGTGAAGAATGCTTCGATTA
>JAGOZY010000017.1 GCA_018058445.1 Negativicutes bacterium
GGTGCTTGCAACCACTGGCTATAGTGATGATGATCTAAAGCTGATTGAAGAAACTGCGACAGCTATTCCGATTTTCCAATCATACAATATGTCGCTCGGTTTACGGATGGTACTGGATGCGCTTCGTACGTTGGCACCTCAAGCCGAAGGGCAGTTTGATATTGAGATCGAAGAGCGGCATCATCGAAAAAAAGTCGATGCTCCGAGCGGAACCGCTTGGCTGCTATTCCGAACGATTGCGGCTATTTTGCCAAATAAAAAAGCAATTTTGGATCGTTTCTCGAAAAAAGAAGCACGTAAACCCGAGGAGATCGGTATTGTCGCTTTGCGAGGCGGCACGATTTTTGGTGAACATACGGTGCTATTTGCTGGTGAGGATGAGCTGATTGAGATCAAACACACCGCCCTTTCCAAGCGACTCTTTGCGACCGGCAGTCTGTCTGCGGCGAAATTTCTTTTAGAAAAGAGCTGTGGCTTGTATAATTTAGATAATATTCATAAAAACTAACGACGACGATAAGGGACATATTGATTTTTGAAAATGATTTTGGTGAGGTGGACAGCTAGGCTTCCTGGTAAGTGGTGCATTCGAATACAGCTTGGGTGAATTGATTTGTTCAACAAAACCAAAAGAAGTTTTTCAGAAATCGATATCGAAAGGATTTGACGACAACGTGGATATCATGACCAGCGATGCTTATGCCATCGCCAAATACATCAAGGAAGCAGAAAAACAAACTCCTGTGAAGGCTTATATCAATGGTGACTTTGAGGCTTTGGAAATCCCAAGTGGAATTAAAGCTTTTGGCTGTAAACGCAGTAAAACATTGGTCGGAGACGCGAAAGTGATTGCTGATTTTCTCGAAGTAAATCAAGATAAAATTACCGAAAGCCATCTGGAATGGGATCGCCGTAATAGCGCGATTCCCCTTTTGGATACTCGTTTCCTAAATGCTCGTATTGAGCCTGGCTCTTTTATTCGCGATCATGTTTTAATTGGTGATAATGCGGTCATTATGATGGGGGCAGTTATCAATATCGGCGCTGCAATCGGCGAAGGTACGATGATCGATATGGGGGCAATCGTCGGTGCTCGAGGCACAATCGGCAAACGAGTTCATGTCGGTGCTGGGTCTGTCATCGCAGGCGTATTGGAGCCACCAAGTGCGAATCCAACAACGGTTGAAGACGAGGTTATGATCGGTGCAAATGCGGTCATTCTAGAAGGTATTCGTATTGGGAAAGGCGCTGTTGTGGCGGCTGGAGCGATTGTGACTGAGGACGTACCTCCTGGAGTTGTTGTCGCCGGATGTCCGGCTCGGATCATTAAGGACAAAGACTGGAAAACCATTGAGAAAACTCAATTATTAGAGGATTTACGAAATTTAGGAACAGATGGGAAGGGGAACTAATCATGCCATTGAAAAAATATGGGAAATGTATCTGGATGGATGGAGCAATGATCGATCCTGCTGAGGCTACAGCGTCAGTTATGTCTCACGTTGTGCATTATGGAAGCGGTTTCTTCGAGGGAATTCGCGCTTATAAAACCGATAAAGGAGCTGCAATCTTCCGTCTGGACGAGCATATGGCTCGCCTTTATCGCAGCACCCGAATGTATTATGTGGAGATTCCTTATGATTGCCAGACGTTGACGCAAGCGGTCATTGATACTGTCAAAGCCAATGGTCTTGATTCTTGCTATATTCGTCCTTTTGTTTTTTTAGGAACTGGCTGGAGCGCGTTGATGCCAGACTCCAATTTACCAATTCATACTGCAATTAGTTGCTGGAATTTGCCAAGCCCTTCAGATAATCCTAAACCAATTGCAGCAAAAGTAGCTTCTTATCGCCGAGTTTCCCCATCTATGACTCCGATGCAAGCAAAAGCAGCTTCTAACTATATGAACTCTATGCTCCTTAAACATGAAGCCAAGCATAACGGTTTTGATGAGGCGATTGCTCTCGATGCCCAAGGCCGAGTTAGTGAAGCGAGTGCTTCAAATATTTTCTTTGTGTGGGGCAACGAAATTCATACGCCGTCACTCGATTGTTCGATCTTAAACGGAATCACTCGCCAATCAGTCATTGAATTCGCTCGTGATTTAGGCTATAAGGTCGTGGAGCGCGGAATCGCTCGCGATGAGCTTTACACAGCCGATGAAATTTTCTTGACGGGTACAGCCGCTGAAATCCAAAGCATTGGCTCTGTAGATCGAATCGCAGTTGGAAATGGTAATTATCCAGTTGCTGCGGAACTGACAAAGCTTTTCCTTGAAGTCGCTTCTGGTAAATCCGAAAAATACGCTCACTGGCTGACTTATGTAAATGCTTAGAAGAACCAAAGCTGCAGAACATCTGCAGCTTTCCTTCTTTCAAGGAAAGGATTTTTATAATGACTGATCTCAAAAAAGATCTCTACCGCTGGCGGCAAGATCTTCACCGTATTCCAGAACTGGGCTTTCAAGAAGAGAAAACTGCAATTTATTTACGAAACGAACTAGATCGGATGGGTCTTCGTTGGGAGGCGGTCTGCAATACCGGAACGCTAGTTTTTTTTGATTTAGGCCATTCTTCAGCCATCGCTTTTCGGGCCGACATGGACGGTTTGCCTGTTCTGGAGGAAACTTCTCTCCCTTTCGCTTCTGAACACCAAGGGCGCATGCACGCATGCGGGCATGATGGTCATATGGCGATTCTTTTGGGCTTTGCAGCTTGGTTAACCTCTCACAAGGATCAAGTGAAGCAAAATATTCTTTTGCTCTTCCAGCCTGCCGAAGAGGGCCCAGGTGGGGCGCAAGATTTAGTAGGCACCGATTTTATCGAAAAATATGGTGTTCAAGCTATCTATGGACTTCATCTTTTCCCAGAACTCCCAGAGGGCTTATTGGCGACGAAGCCAGGACCCTTGATGGCACAAACTGGTGAAATACGTATAACCATTCAGGGCAAAGGGGCTCACGCTGGATTGGCTTATCAGGGAATCGATAGCTTACTGATTGCCGCTGGCTTGGTGCAGCAATATCAAAATATCATTACTCGACAAATTCCGGCGATGGAAACAGTGGTACTTCATATCGGTGAGCTTCATGCTGGCGAAGCTGTCAATGTCGTTGCCCCTAAAGCTGAGCTTGCTGGTACGATCCGCACATTCTCTAAGGAACGTTTTTTTGAGGTAACTCATAAAATGGCCGCACTGCACCAAGCCGCCGAAGTCGCTTATGGCTGCAAAATTGATTTTTCTGTCGTTCCGATGTACCCACCAGTACTCAATGATTTTGAATTGACAAAATTGCTCTTCAAATACTGGACGGACGCAGAGATGATCTTTTCAGAGCTCGCAAATCCCTATCTGCTCGCGGAAGATTTCTCCTACTATCAAGAAAAAGTACCTGGTGTCTTCTTATTCTTGGGCACTCGCAATGAGGAAAAAGGATATATCTGTGGTCTTCATAATAGTCAGTTTAATTTTGATGAGTCCGTACTGATAAAAGGTGTTGAGGCGTTTGCTGAAATTGCCAAACGCTCATGAAAAAATCCCCTGAAAAGTTCAGGGGATTTTTTCATATAGACTATTCCTCAGCTGCTAAGGTACTCGCAGTTAAGATTTGAGAAACTTGAATTAACTTCTCTTCCGGCCCAAAGATCAGTAATGTATCATCTGCCTGAATAACCATTTCGCCCGTTGGGATCAAAAATTTATCCATACGATAGAGTAGTAGGATCAGTACACCGGTCGGAAGACCGAGTTCCATTACTTTTTTCCCGACTACGTCCGCATTCGGATCAATCTGAATATCCCGGGTCACATCGCCGCCATTTTGTTTTTTTACAAATTCTAGAGGATAATCAGGTGAATTATGGAAAGGTTTGTCTACTTTTAGCAGCTTTGCAACTTTACTCAGGGTCTGCCCTTGCAATAAGACCGAGATTAAAACGACAAAAAAGATTAAGTTAAAAATATATTGGCCGTCCCTGTAACCTGCCACAATTGGGTATGTGGCCAAAATAATTGGAACTGCTCCTTTTAAGCCAGTCCAAGCAATAAATGTCCGACCACGCCATGAGAACGTACTACCCACCAAAGAGATATAAATCGCGATGGGTCGGGCAATAAAGATGATGAATAGGACGACACCAATCCCAGTCATCGCAACGCCAGCAAGTTCATTGGGATTGACTAACAAGCCCAGAAGTAAGAACATCATGATTTGCATCAGCCAAGAGACACTGTCAAAGAATTTTTCCATGGCAAATTTATAGAGATAGTCCCCATTTCCCATGACAATCCCGGCTAAGTAAACCGCTAAGAATCCGCTTCCACCGAGAAAGCTCGTAACTCCGTAGGTAATAAAGACAATGGAAATACCAAGGACTGGATACATACCTTCAAAATCCAAATTTAGGCGATTAAAAATTTTAACCCCAAGCTTACCAAATCCATAGCCGAACAATCCGCCAAGAAGCATTTCTTGCGCAAGTTCTAAACTAAACGCCGACAGAGAGGACATCTCACCTTGGGCAAAATGTAAGGCACTGACGGTCAGGAAGACGGCGATCGGGTCATTGCTGCCCGACTCAAACTCTAATATCGGTTTTAATCGTCCTTTAAGTCCTAGCTTTTGCGAGCGAAGAACGGAAAATACTGCCGGAGCATCGGTCGACGAAATAATCGCACCCAGAAGAAAGGCGGTTGTTAGGGAAAGCCCAATCACATAGTAGGCAAAGGCGGCAACCAAAACTCCCGTGATGAAAACACCGACTGTTGAAAGTAGAATCCCTCGAAACAAAATCGGTTTAACCGCCGGCCAAGAAGTCTCAAATCCACCGGAAAAGAGAATAAATGCTAAGGCAAGAGTGCCTATATTGTCTGTGATAGTGACATCTTGAAAATGAATTCCGCCGATGCCGTCACTTCCGGCTAGCATTCCAATTAATATAAAAATAAGCAGTGACGGAATGCCGTAGCGATCTGATAATTTACTGGCAACAACACTGAGCAAAAATAGTAGTCCAGCAATGGTAAGGATAACAGTGATACTCATATAAACGGCCTCTCTTTCTTAGGCAGATAAATCATTAAATAAATCTTTTTAAATCATAACCTATATTAATAGTAACAGATATGGAAAAACTTAGTCCACCTTCCTCCTGCTTCCGTGAACCGCACATAACATTTTTCTATAAAGATTTTGGCTTAGATGGTAAACTAAAGTTGACAAATTGATTTTCGAAGGAGGAACCAGAATGAGTATTTATAAAAAACTAGCAGAACTAAATTTGACTCTCCCAGAGGCAGGAGCACCAGGTGGACTCTATTCAACTGTTCGTCAAACAGGAAATCTTCTCTATACTTCCGGCCATACACCAACCAAACCTTTGTATCAAGGAAAAGTGGGAGCAGATTGTTCTTTAGAGCAAGCTCAAGCCGCCGCCCAAGACTCTATCCTTCGGTTGCTGGCCTCTTTGCATGCTTACACAGGAGATTTAAATAAGATCAAAGGAGTTGTAAAAATACTTTGCTTTGTCGCTAGTGCACCTGGATTTACAGATCAACCTAAGGTTGCAAACGCAGCCTCACAGCTTCTTATTGATCTTTGGGGTGAAGCTGGCGCTCGTTCCGCAGTCGGGGCAGCTGAACTGCCGAGTAATGTTCCTGTCGAAATTGAAGGCATCTTCGAATTAGATTTAGAAGAAGTCTCCAAATTCCCATTCAAGACAATCTAAATAAAAAAACTCTCTGCCTGAGTGGCAGAGAGTTTTTTTATTTAATGAAAGTCTTCGCTGGGGATCTCACCTACAAGTTCGCCTAAAATATCTTTCAGTGTAATGAGTCCTGAAGTACCGCCATATTCATCAATCACTGCGACCAGTTGAGCTTTTTTTCGACGCATGAATTGCAGAACTTCCCGCAAAGTCATGGTTTCAGGTATTCCTTGCAGTTCTTGAATTGCTTCGTCCCAGTTTATCTTTTCTCCCCGTGCGAGGGGCGCAAGTAAATCTTTTGTGTGTACAAATCCGATGATATGATCTTTATCCTCGTCACAAATCGGATATCGAGTTCGTCCGTTGGCTAGGGCATATGCGACATTTTCTTCGTCACTATTTTCTTTGTAAAGACAAAGCATCTTTAGGCGAGGCACCATGATATTATAGGCACTCTGCTCTACGAAATCGAATACATTTTCAACTAACTCCAGTTCATCTTTACTAATCTGGCCGTGTCGATAACTTTCGGTCAGCAAGATACGAATTTCTCCTTCTGTAGTAACGGCTTTGCTTTCACTGACTAGCCCAATCCCTGTAAGAGTCGAAATTTTAGACGCAATCGCATTCATCAGCCAAATAAAAGGCCGGAGCATTCTATTCAGTGCAATGAGAATCGGTGAGCTAAACAGGGTTACTTTTTCTGGTTTTTGAAGCGCAAGGGTTTTCGGTGACAGCTCGCCAATCAAAATATGCATAATAGTAATGACCATAAAAGCGATCGTCAAAGCAATCGTACCGACAAATAAATCTGACCAGCCTAAAAAGGCAAAGAGCGGGGTAATCAAATCCGCAACAACAAGCTCGCCGACCCAGCCAACCCCGAGTGAGGCAAAAGTGATACCTAGCTGGCAGACCAGTAAATAGGTATCCAAATCACCAATCACTTTTTGCGCCGATTCAGCTTCTTTATTCCCATCGGCAGCCATGGCGGTAATTTGGCTTGCCCGTACTCGAACTATTGCATATTCGGATGCTACGAAAAAGCCATTCACAAAAACTAAGGCGACAACAATTAGACTGTTTATCAGGATTGATCCTGTTTCCAAATGCTTCCTATCTAGGTCAGCAACCCGATAGGCACCTCCTTTTGCTTATTTGTTCTTTCGCTACTTTTCCAGTATACCAGAAATAAATTTGATTTTATTCAAAAATTATGCTTTTTTCTTTTGCCAAAGTCCGACGAGGGATAACAGAACAAAGACGGCCATCAAGACCATACTGTAGCTATACATCTGATTGTAGCCAATTTCTTCTGCTAACCGTCCGAGAAGTAAAATTCCGCCACCTACACCGATATCTGTGCAGTTGTAGAAGACTGCACTAGCACCAGTTCGTTTTTCTGGGGCAGAGCGATTAATAATCCAAGTTTGCAATGCTGGAAACAAGGCGCCGATTCCGACTCCGTAGACGACTGCTGAGGTCAGGAGCAGAGCTTCTGAGTGAGTCTGAGAAAGAAGGAACAGGCCAGCCATAAAAAATGCCCCGCCGGGTATCAATATCCAATAAGGACCCCTTTTGTCGAATATTTTCCCAGCAAAAACACGAGTCAGTGCAACCGCTAAAGAAGAGAATAAGAAAAATGTACCTGCATGGAGAAGTCCTTGATCTTCAGCCAAAAGTGACACAAAGGCCTGCACGCTTCCCATACAAGTTCCCATAATCAGGCTAAGAGAGCCTGGAAGCCAGAGATTGCGGGGAAGCCACGATGTGGAGGCCGTTTTTCCGTCCTTCTTCACTTCTTTCACTTCATGGACTAAGGGCCAGACAACTGGGCTAAGGAAATGAATCATACAAAGGGAGAGTAGCTGAGTTCCTGTAGCAACTGCAAACATGACCCCATATCCATACTCCCGCATAATCCAGACACCAAAAAAGGGAGCAATCGACATCATTAAGGCAGTGCCGAGTCCGAAGAATCCCATGCCTTCGCCTCGACGTTCCTTTGGCAGAAGATCAGAGACAACTCCTGCATAGATGGTGGTAATTACACCAAAACCCAGGCCATGTAAAATTCTCGGTATGAGTGCTGTGGCAATCGATTGACTAAAATAATATCCAGCAACCGCGGCACAGCAGAGAAGTATACCGCCCATTAATAGCTTTTTTCGTCCCCAGTTTGGAGCGGCCCAGACTGCAAGCGGGCGGGCAACTACGGCTGATAAGGTAAATGCTCCCATTACAAGGCCAATCTCACCTACTGCTCCGCCCATTTCCATTAAGAAAAGCGGCAATGTGGGAAATAATATTTGAAAGCCAAAAAAGGCAAACGCATTTGAAACAATAAGTAGGGTAAAGTTTTTATTCCAGAGACTTTGGGGCTTAATCAAAACAATCCAACTTTCTTCCCTGTTCATTTTTATTTAGGCATATTAGAGACTATTTTTAGGTGGCTCAGGTAGCCAGTCTTTTCTCTTCGGTGGCAATAAGGATGTCAGGGAAACAATTCCAGAGCCAATCAGTAGATACTTTTCAAACAAAAAGACTATAAACCCCTTTAACGAAAAGCATCGCTTGCTTTATAATCGAGGTCGTAAAGCCAAAACTCTATTTAGAAAAGCTTTATCAAGTCAAAAAGCTTTCTCGTAAATCCTCGATATTTTTTTCCGATAAGCCAATGACTTGAAGATATCCTTCACTGCCACCGTATTGGTTTTCTAGGTTTTTTAAGAAAGGTTCGATATCGATCCGATTGGAGCTTAGAAAAGCCCGCAGTTTTGGATCATTTTCTTGAGCAAATTTCTCAATCAGTGGGCCTAAATTGCGAACACTTTCGGTATAATTGGCAATGATCAGTTCTCGATCCACTTTGACCAGATCAAGCAGCAATGCTGCGATCATACCTGTTCGGTCTTTACCGGCTGAGCAATGAAAGAGAAAGGGGGCTTCCAGATACTGAGTCATTAACTCAAAAGAGGCCTTGAAATGGGGTTTGCAGTGGTCAAGTGCCTCTGTGTATAGCTCGCTTAGGAGATGAGGTGGATCTGCTAAATCTAGGCCATCTAGCAGAGAGACTTGGTAATAGGCAATCTCGGGAAGTGCTAGTAACCGATCAGGCCAGCGTTCACTTTCGGAGGATGTTCGAAGATCGAGGTTGACCTTCACACCGTAATCTAAAAGAATTTGAATATCCGAGTCGGTCAGTCCTTCTAGGCCTGCTGCTCGAATAAACCGACCCATTTTAGTTTTCTTGCCGCTTAGTGTCGGGTAGCCGCCTAAATCGCGAACATTGGAAGCGCCAGCTAGTTGAATTTTTCTCTCTGCCATACTCCACACCTCCATACCCCTGATTCTATCTAGTATACCTCTTTTTGAAATTAATTTCTAATGAAAGTAAAAGAAAAAAGCCTCTCCAAATTAGAGAGGCTTTTCATTTTTGCGATTAGAATCTTTTGAAGAGGGCTTTCTTAACGCCACAGACGGGACAAAATTCAGGCTCTTCACCCATTCCGGTATAGCCACAGACTGGGCAGACATAGATCTCTTTATCAATGACAAAGTCTTTCTCTTGCCTTGCAGCGTCTTGAGCTTGCTTAAAAAGCTCTGCATGAATTTTTTCAGCTTCAAGGGCATAGTGGAAAGTTTTTTCAGCCCCTTTTTCTTTTTGGAATTTAGCTGCTTC
>JAGOZY010000018.1 GCA_018058445.1 Negativicutes bacterium
TTGGCTGGCTACGATTCCTCTTATTGAGGGAAAGATTATCCATCAAGGAAATGAACTTGTCGTTGTTGGAAAAATTTATTTTACTGCCAACGGAGATTGTAATCGCTGTCTGCTACCTCTTACGTTAACGTCTGAGGTAGAATTTGAAGAAAATTTTCAATCTGTAGATGACGAGAATAACGATACAGAAGCTTATCGTTATTCCGGTGATGAGCTGGAATTGGAAACTTTGGTGGAGGACTATCTCCTGCTCGGCCAGCCATCTAGTTGGCTCTGTAGCGAAGATTGTCCAGGTTTTTGTCCGACTTGCGGGGCAGATTTAACTGCCGGAAAGTGCCAATGTGAAAAGGAAGTCTACAATCCTAAATTTGGAAAGCTCGCTTTACTTAAAGACAAGCTTTCAAAATAAGGGAGATCTTAGCTAGTAAAAAGGAGGTGTAACCATGGCCGTTCCAAAGCGTAAAATGTCCAAGGCGCGTCGAGATTCACGCAAAGCAAATTGGAAACTAACTGCTCCTGGCCTGGTGGCTTGTCCTCAGTGCAAAGAACAGAAGATGCCCCATCGGGTCTGTCCTGAATGCGGATCTTACAAAGGTAAAGTTGTTGTAGTAACAGAATAAATTCAAGGCGAATCGTTTGATTCGCCTTGAATTTATTATGAGACCTTTTTTTACACTTTTTTACCCCTAAAATAGAAATTCCTTATAAAAAATATCCGGATATTACCAGAGAAATAAAGGGTTCTTCTTGATACAACTCAAAATGTAGTGTTCTTTTTCTTGTCATTCCCCAAGGTCTTGGGTATAATACGTTTAGTGGCTGTCTTTAGTAGCTGATAATAAAAATGGGTGATGATGATGGCGAGTCGTAAAAAAAAGGCAAGACAAGTACTTCTTCTTGAGAAAGTGGCTTTGACCCCTTTTCTTACCGATGAAGAAATGGCAACCGAACTAAACGTAAGTGTGCCAACCATTCGATTAGATCGGATGGAGCTGGGGATTCCTGAAGTGCGGGAGCGCATGCGATTCATCGCTCACGAAGCTCAAAACCAAGTCAAGTCGCTTGAAAGCAATGACGTAGTTGGAGAGCTTTTAGAGATGGAGCGAGGGGTTCAGGGGGTCTCCTTATTGGTCGTTACGGCAGACATGGTATTTGAGAAAAATCAATGGGCCCGAGGGGACGAAGTTTTCGCTCAAGCTCATTCACTAGCATTGGCACTGACCGATGCAAATATGGCTTTAACCGGTGTAGCAAATGTAAAATTTAAAGCACCTCTGCGAGCTGGAGACAAATTAATTGCCAGAGCGCGCGTGATTCGTAGGCGGGGCAATAAATATTTTGTCTGGGTGAATACATTTAGCGGAGTACGTGAAGTATTTCGAGCGAAATTCATCGTCGTAGGGATGGAGGAAGCTGAGGGTTGATATGAAGATTGCAATAGATGTAATGGGGACAGATCACGGACCAGAGCCAATCATTGCCGGCGCATTAGCTGGCGCGAAGAAATACCCTTGTGAAGTGATCTTAGTAGGAAACGAAGAAGTTATCCAAGCGATTTTAGATAAAAAAGGCGTAACAGCGCCTAATGTAACCGTTCAGCATGCCTCGCAAGTGATTGAAATGAGCGAGTCGCCAAGCGATGGACTCAGAAAGAAAAAAGATTCATCCATTGTTGTAGCGAGTCGCCTCGTAAAAGACGGAGTCTGTGACGTCGTTATTTCGCCAGGTAGCACCGGTGCAGCAGTGGCTGCTGCGCTACTGATTATTGGCCGGATACCAGGGGTAGAACGAGCAGCGATCGCAACGCCAATTCCGAATCTGACAGGTACGACCGTACTCCTCGATTCCGGCGCGAATGTAGACAGCAAGCCTCGACATCTGCTTCAATCAGCCATTATGGGCTCGTTATACGCTCGATTGATTCTCGGGATCGAAAATCCTCGAACAGGCCTCCTCAATGTCGGCGAAGAAGAAAGCAAAGGCAACGAACAAACCAAAGCGACTTTTCCCCTACTGAAAGAAGCCAGAGGCATTCAGTTTATTGGAAACGTCGAAGGCCGCGACCTCACAAATGGCAAAGTCGACGTGATGGTTTGTGACGGTTTTGTTGGAAATATCGCTTTAAAACTAGGTGAAGGCCTTGCCAGCACAATGATGCAATTTATTAAAGACGCAATTATGGCGTCCGGACTCTTTGCCAAAATGGGTGCCTGGCTTTTGATTCCAGTTTTTCGCAAAATTAAGAAAAAAGTGGATCCTGCCGAATGCGGCGGTGCTCCGCTTCTGGGAGTCAACGGTGGATTTATTATTTGCCACGGTAGCTCCGGTGAACTGGCAATCGAAAATGCCGTACGAGTTGCAGTTGATATGGTAGAGAAAAATGTCGTGCAGCGTATTCGAGAAAGCCTGGAGAGGGAGGATGCTGAAAAAAATGCAGAAAAATAGAACTGCCGGAATCCTCGGTTTAGGAATGTATGTTCCAGAAAAAATCGTAACAAACCAGGATCTGGAAAAAATAGTTGAAACTAGTGATGAATGGATTACCTCACGAACCGGCATGAAAGAAAGACATTATGTCGCAGAAGGCCAAGCAACCTCTGATTTAGCGATCGAAGCAGGGAAACGGGCCCTTGAAAATGCAGGGGTTAAACCGGAAGAGATTGACCTTGTGATTGTCGCAACGACGACAAGTAATCATCTCTGCCCATCCACAGCTGGCATCGTCCAACATGGAATTGGCGCAGTTAATGCGGGTGCATTTGATTTATCCGCCGCCTGCTCCGGCTTTGTCTACTCGACAGTGATTGCTAGCCAAATGATTATCAGCGGCTTTTATAAACGTATCTTGATTATTGGTGCCGAATCTATTTCACCTTTTTTAGATCCAACAGACCGAAACACCCTGATCTTATTTGGTGACGGAGCTGGTGCTGTAGTACTCGGTGATGTACCAGAAGGTGAAGGCTATATTAGCGGACACCTGGGCGCCGATGGCTCGGGCTTTGATAATATCATCATTCCTGGTGGCGGAAGCTGGAAGCCTTTTACTGATCATACCTCTGAAAATCGCGAACAATACCTTAAAATGTCTGGTAGTGACGTTTTCAAATTTGCCGTAAAAATGATGGCAGAAACCGCACAAAAAACCTTGGAAAAAGGCAACCTAAGTGCGGAACAAGTCGATCTTTTCATACCCCATCAAGCGAATGTTCGAATTATCCAAGCTGCCGCAAAACGACTCCAGTTTCCTGAAGACAAAGTTTTTGTAAATATCGAAAAATATGGAAATACCTCAGCCGCCTCGATTCCAATGGCGCTTTGCGAAGCCGTGGAAGAAGGCCGGATTAAAGAAGGAGACTTGGTTCTCTTAGTAGGGTTTGGCGCAGGACTCACATGGGCAGGATGCGCACTTCGCTGGGGAAAAGGAGGACGAACAGGTTGCTAAAAAGCCAAATATGTGAATTGTTAAAAATTGAATATCCCATCCTTCAAGGCGGAATGGCATGGGTTGCGACAGCAGAACTTGCTGCCGCAGTCTCAGAAGCTGGCGGACTTGGTGTTATTGGCGCAGGTCATATGCCACCAGATGCACTTCGAAGTGAGATTCGAAAAGTAAAAGAGTATACAAAAAAACCTTACGGGGT
The DNA here is from genome assembly GCA_018058445.1 of Negativicutes bacterium. GTDB lineage: Bacteria > Bacillota > Negativicutes > JAGOZY01 > JAGOZY01 > JAGOZY01. Next base: position 3,645 of record JAGOZY010000018.1, read on the forward strand.
CAATATCATGTTGATGTCGCCCTTTGTAAAAGAAGTTATGCAAGTTGTTCTTGAAGAACGGGTACCTGTCGTCACTACCGGTGCCGGAAACCCAGGCGAATACATTCCAGCCCTAAAAGAAATCGGCACGAAAGTGATTCCTGTTGTCGCCTCCGTAGCACTCGCTAAAAGGCTAGAGCGAACTGGCGTCGACGCAATCATCGCTGAAGGTACTGAAAGCGGCGGTCACGTTGGACAAGTCACCACCATGGCACTGGTACCACAAGTCGCTGGCGCAGTGAGCCTTCCGGTTATCGCTGCCGGTGGAATTGCGGATTCCCGCGGATTGGTCGCAGCCTTTGCCCTAGGAGCAGAAGCCGTTCAAATCGGAACTCGTTTTGTCGCCTCCATAGAATGTACAGCTCACGAAAATTACAAACAAGCGATCTTAAAAGCTCGTGATCGCTCCACCGTAATGACAGGATTTAGCACTGGTCATCCAGTTCGGGTCATCGAGAATCAATTAAGTCGCGAGTTTGATGAAATGGAACGCAAACAAGCAGACCCAATTGAGATTGAGCGATTAGGCGCTGGTCGCCTTCGTGCTGCCGTTCGAGATGGGGACATCAAGACCGGATCGGTTATGGCAGGACAAATTGCCGGCTTAGTTTGTGAAATTCGAAGCGTAAAAGAAATCGTTGATGAAATTATGTCAGGCGTTCCTGGAGTCATCGATCAATTGAAAAATCGCTGTTAATTTTTAAGCCATTATTTATTTTATAATCTATCGGAAACCTTAACTTCATGAAAAGGGGGACTCGCTAATGAAACTAGGTATGATTTTCCCTGGTCAAGGCTCACAAACGATCGGCATGGGCAAAGAATTTTATGATCGCTATGATAGCGTGAAAGAACTCTTTAAAGAAGCCGATGAAGCAACAGGGGCACCGATTACTAGCCTTTGTTTTGAAGGACCCGAAGATGAACTACGAAAAACAGAAAATACTCAGCCAGCCATTCTAACGGTTAGCGTTGCTTGCCAAAAAATACTTGCTGAACACGGAGTGCTTCCAGAGATGGTCGCAGGACACAGTTTAGGTGAGTATTCTGCACTAGTAGCGGCAGGAGTCCTTTCCTTTGCTGATGCAGTTGCTGTTGTCAAAAAACGTGGACGATTTATGCAAGAAGCAGTTCCCCTCGGGCGAGGTGCCATGGCAGCAGTTTTAGGACTTAGCCGCGAGGCAATTGTTGAAATTTGTTTAGACTCATCTAGCGATCAAGCGCCAGTTCAAGCAGTCAATTTTAACTGCCCTGGTCAAGTCGTTATCGCAGGCTCCACAGAAGCCGTTCAAATCGCCGAAGGCAAGCTAAAAGAAGCTGGGGCTAAGCGAGTCATCGGATTACCAGTAAGTGCGCCTTTTCATAGCATTTTGATGCAACCAGCAGCACTTCGTTTGCAAACCGAACTGGATGAAATTGATTTTAATGATGCAAAAATTCCTGTTGTGGTCAATGTGGACGGCTCGGTCGTTACAAAAGGCAGCGAGTTGAGAAACTTATTGGTTCGCCAAGCGGCCTCACCAGTTTTCTGGGAAGATTGCATGCTGACGATGGCCAAAGAAGGAATTACTTTATTTGTCGAAGCCGGACCCGGAAAAGTTCTGACCGGATTTACAAAAAAAATCTTAAAGGATGCGGAATCATTGAACGTTGAGGATCTAGCAAGTCTAGAAAAATCCCTTGACTATTTAAAGGGGGTTCGCTAAGATGCTTTTAGACCATAAAGTGGTCCTAGTCACAGGTGGCTCTCGTGGAATTGGTCGAGCAGTGGCTCTGGCTTGCGCTCGAGAAGGTGCAAATGTTATTATCAACTACGCAGGGAATGCAAAAGCTGCCCAAGAGGTCGTTGAAAAAATTACTGATATGGGAAGAAGAGCACTTGCAGTTCAGGCGGATGTTTCAAAATCAGAAGATGTAGAGCGACTTGTCCAAGAAGCTCTCGACGATTTCGGACGGATTGATGTCCTCGTCAACAATGCTGGAATCACTCGGGATAACTTGATCATGCGAATGAAAGAGGAAGATTGGGATGCAGTTCTTGCGACGAACCTTAAAGGTGTCTTTCTTTGCACTAAAGCAGTAACCAAAGGGATGATGAAGCAGCGAAGCGGTCGAGTCATTAACATGACTTCTGTAGTAGGAGTTATGGGCAATGCGGGTCAAGCAAACTATGCAGCAGCAAAAGCAGGCGTAATTGGCTTAACCAAAGCAACAGCCAAAGAACTCGCCAGCCGAGGCATCACAGTCAATGCAATCGCCCCTGGGTTTATCAACAGTGAAATGACTGAAGTACTTTCCGAAAATGTAAAAGAGGCAATGGTGAAAGTCATTCCTCTCGGTAAAATGGGCGAGGCGGAAGATGTAGCAGAAGCCACAGTATTTCTTGCTAGTGACTCTGCCCGGTATATTACCGGACAGGTTCTTCATGTAGATGGTGGAATGGTTATGTAATTAACCGGATTTAATTCTTGGAAGGAGGTGAACTAGACATGGCGACTTTTGATAAAGTAAAAGAAATCGTGGTGGATCAATTAGGTGTTGATGCTGCTGATGTAACGATCGACTCAACTTTCATCGATGACCTGGGTGCAGACTCCCTTGATATCGTGGAATTAATTATGGCTTTCGAAGAAGAGTTCAGTGTAGAAATTCCTGATGAGGTAGCTGAAAAAATCAAAACGGTTAGAAATGCAGTTGAATTAATCGACAAAGAGAAGCAGGCATAATTCGGCTTCGCCTTTCAAAAGGTCCCGTGGAGATCTTTCATGGGACCTTATTGAGGGCTCAGCAGGAGAATGGAGGCGTTAACAGCGTGAAACTATCCCCACTAAAATTTGACAAAATAATCGCTGCAGTTCCAATCATTCAAGGTGGAATGGCAGTTAAAATATCAACAGCTCCGCTTGCGGCGGCAGTCGCAAACGAAGGCGGAATTGGACTTATTGGCGCATCAGGTATGCAGCCAGAAGAACTGCGCCGTGAGATCCGTTTGGCCCGTGCATTATCTCCGAATGGAGTGATTGGGGTCAATATTATGGTTGCAGCACGCCAATTTCCGAAGTTAGTTCAAGCAGCAATCGATGAAAAAATCGATCTTATTGTTGCGGGCGCTGGCTTTTCCCGTGATGTATTTGCCCTTGGCAAAGAAGCGGGCGTACCCGTGGCTCCGATTGTATCCTCAGCAAAATTAGCAAAGCTTTCAGAAAAACTAGGAGCTTCTTTAATTATTGTTGAAGGTAAAGAAGCGGGTGGCCATTTAGGAACGGATCGACCGATGCGAGAGATTGTCCCTGAGATCGTTGCCGCTGTTGACCTACCCGTTATTGCAGCGGGCGGAATTATTGACGGACAAGATATTGTGGACGCACTTCGCTTAGGTGCTGTTGGTGTTCAAATGGGTACTCGTTTTGTAGCTAGCGATGAGTGCAACGCAGCTCAAGAGCTGAAAGAACTCTATATAAAAGCTGAGCCAGAAGATGTCGTACTGATTAAAAGCCCAGTTGGATACCCAGGGCGTTCTCTTAAGAATCCTTTCGCAGTGAAAGCTTTGGCCATGGAAACTGACAAAGCAAAAGTCTGCCAAGGATGCCTCAAAGAATGTTCTCAACACTTCTGTCTGATCAACGCTTTAGTTCGAGCCCAGCAGGGAGATGTGGAAACCGGTTTAGTATTTACAGGTGAAAATGTCCACCGTATTAAGGATATTTTGCCAGTAAAAGAAATCTTCCGACAGCTACTAGCGGAAATTGATCAGATTGAAGGATAGAACGGAGTGGTATAGGTGAAACGTCGAGTTGTAATAACTGGTCTTGGAGTAATCTCACCAGTAGGAACCGGACAAGAAAATTTTTGGGAAAGCCTAATGGCAGGGAAATCTGGCATCGGCCCCATTACACGTTTTGATGCAACTGACTATAGTACACGTATTGCTGGTGAAGTGAAAGATTTTGTACCAGAAGATTATCTGGACAGAAAAGAAGCTCGCCGGATGGATCGAAGTACTCAACTGGCAGTCGCAGCGAGCAAACTGGCAATCGAAGATTCTGGACTTGATCTGGAAAAAGTAGATAAAAGCCGAGCGGGAGTGATAATCGGAACTGGAATTGGTGGTATTGAAACCATGCATGAACAGTACCGAACACTATTCGAAAAAGGACCGAATCGACTGAGCCCTTTCTTCGTTCCGATGATGATCGCCAATATGCCTGCTGGACAGACGAGCATTCAATTTGGTTTTCAAGGACCTTGTTTATGCATTGTTACGGCCTGCACCAGTGGAACGAATTCCATTGGCGAAGCTACGCGAAAAATTCAAACTGGTGAAGCGGATATCATGTTGGCTGGTGGAACCGAAGCTGCAATTTCACAAGCTGCTGTTGCAGGATTTTGTGCAATGAAAGCCATGTCTACTCGCAATGATGAGCCGGAGAAAGCTTCTCGCCCTTTCCAAGCAGATCGTGATGGATTTGTTATGGGCGAAGGTTCTGGTATCGTCGTACTTGAAAGCCTTGATAGCGCGCTTGCGCGTGGCGCCCGTATTTACGCTGAAGTTGGTGGCTATGGAAGCAATGCAGATGCTTATCACATCACAGCTCCGGCACCAGGTGGAAAACTGGTAGAAGATTGCATGTCGAAAGCGATTGTCGATGCAGGCTTAAATCCATCGGACGTTGACTATATCAATACCCATGGAACATCCACCCCAGTTGGCGATGCCAATGAAGTTCTCGGTATCAAGATGCTTTTTGGTGATCATGCTAAAAAAGTGGCTGTTGGATCGACAAAATCGATGACAGGACATCTATTAGGTGCCGCTGGTGGTATTGAGACCATCGCTTGTGCGCTCGCTGTGTACAACGATGAAATTCCACCAACAATTAACTGCGACAATCCCGATCCAGATTTGGATCTTGATTTTGTGCCGAATGTTGGCCGCAAACAGACCGTGAATGTCGCTATTTCCAACTCGTTCGGTTTTGGCGGACATAACGGAACCTTGCTCGTCAAAAAATATAAAGCCTAGATTCATTTAGATACAGTGGAGCTTGCGACTATTCTTTCTGTTCTGACTACTTTATGTAATCAAAACAGCAGGTAAGGTAGCTTAGCTCCTTTTCCTTTTGAGGCAGAAGAGTGAGGAGAGTTACTATGGAAGAGACAATTAAGCTTTTAAAAGAAGCTGGGCTTGAAATTAGAGATTCTCAGCTTTTCATTCAAGCCCTGACCCATCGCTCTTACATTCACGAAAATTCGGGAAGCAACTCAAATGAACGTTTAGAATTTTTGGGTGATGCGGTTCTTGGACTCGTTATGGGTGAGCTATTATATGAGCGGTTTCCTACATGGCCGGAAGGTACTCTTTCGAGGGTACGCTCTTCCCTTGTTCGGGAAGATACTCTTGCCGAAGTCGCCCTGTCGCTCCATATTGGTGCCTCTTTGCGCCTAGGAAAAGGCGAAGAAGTGACAGGGGGTAGAAAACGCCCTTCGATCCTTGCCGATACGGTAGAAGCGATTTTAGCCGCTTGTTATTTGGAAGGTGGCTTAAAAGCAGCGCGCGCTTTTGTCGAAAAAATCATGAAGCCTTGGCTGGATAAAGCAGAGCAATATGGAAAAAAACTACCTGATAGTAAAACTCGTTTACAAGAGCTTTTACAAATCAATGGAGCGGTAAATATCCGATATGACTTAATTGAAGAGA
>JAGOZY010000019.1 GCA_018058445.1 Negativicutes bacterium
TGGCCAAATTATCGTTCCAAATCTAGCAGGTCTATCCATTCGTCAGTCAGCAAATTTACTTGCGCCTCATGGTATTTACTTAGTTCCTGATGGAAGTGGTCGAGCGATCAAGCAAGATCCCCCACCGGGAACTGCGGTACCAAAGGGCACAGATGTCAATGTCTATTTTTCACCCGATGTGATCCCTCCAACCCAAATTATTCCGGCGCCTAAGCCTGTTGATCCCAAACCTCCGGTAAGTGACGACAAAGATAAAGATAAAAAGCCCGCTGGACAATAGTTAGCACTTAATAAAGGCAGAAATCATCGGTTTCTAACGTTGGGAAGGGGAGTTATTTATGAAAACTGACATTCAAATTGCTCAAGAAGCCACACTTCAACCGATTGGCGAAATCGCAGCTCAACTAGGGATTCCTACAGAAGCACTTGAGTTCTATGGCCCTCATAAAGCGAAAGTTTCCTTGAAGTTCTATCAGCAGGTTCAGAGCCAGCCTGCGGGGAAATTAGTGTTAGTTACAGCGATAACTCCAACTCCTGCTGGCGAGGGAAAGTCGACGACAACTGTTGGACTCGCCCAAGGCCTTGCCAAGCGGGGCATTAAAGTCGCCGCAGCCTTACGGGAACCTTCTTTGGGACCTTGTTTTGGCGTCAAAGGCGGAGCCGCTGGTGGCGGTTACTCACAAGTGGTGCCAATGGAAGACATTAACTTGCATTTTACTGGCGATTTTCATGCGATTAGTGCAGCCCATAATCTACTTGCGGCAATGCTGGATAACCACATGCACCAAGGAAATCTCTTGGATATCGATTCACGTCGCGTAATTCTGAAACGTGTAGTTGATATGAATGATCGAGCCCTTCGAAAAACCGTGATCGGTCTCGGTGGAAGACTCGATGGGATTCCCCGCGAAGATGGCTACGATATTACGGTTGCCTCCGAAGTTATGGCGATTCTTTGTCTGGCCACTTCAATTATGGATCTCAAAGAGCGACTCGGTCGAATGATCATTGCTTATAATCGTAAAGGCGAGCCTGTAACTGCGAGCCAAATATTGGCTCATGGTGCGATGGCAGCCCTTCTTAAAGACGCAATTAAACCAAATCTTGTGCAGACTTTAGAAGGAGTTCCGACCTTTATTCACGGTGGCCCTTTTGCAAATATCGCCCATGGTTGCAATAGCGTGATGGCAACCCAACTAGCTCTAAGAACTGCTGACGTCGCTGTGACAGAAGCTGGATTCGGAGCGGATCTCGGAGCAGAAAAATTTCTTGATATCAAATGCCGAGCGGCGGGTCTTTGGCCGAGTGCGGTCGTATTGGTTGCTACGATTCGAGCCCTTAAAATGCACGGCGGACTTGCTAAAACTGACTTAACCAAACCCGACGTTACCGCCCTCCAAAAAGGCAGTGTAAATTTAGCTAAGCATGTGGAAAATATGAAAAAATATGGATTGCCAGTTGTTGTCGCAGTCAATATTTTTCCAACAGATACCCCAGAGGAATTAGCGGCTTTAGAAGAGATTTGCCGGGAGCTTCAAGTTCCCTGCAAACTTTCCGATGTCTGGGCAAAAGGCGGTGAAGGTGGACTTGAGCTGGCAGATACCGTGCTAGAGCTGATCGCCGAAGAGAAATCTCCGGCTTTCTTATACCCGAGCTCAATGAGTCCGGCAGATAAAATTAAAACAATTGCCCGAGAAATTTACGGTGCGAAAGATGTAGTATTTGAAAAAGCCGCGCTATCCGCTCTTGAGCAAGTGGATAAACTCGGCCTCAACGAATTTCCGATCTGCATGGCGAAAACCCAATACTCTTTTTCCGATGATCCGACAAAGTTAGGTCGCCCAGAAGATTTTATCCTCACTGTAAAAAATATCCGAATCGCCGCTGGAGCCGGATTCTTAGTGGCTCTGACTGGTGAAATTATGACGATGCCAGGACTTCCAAAAGCGCCAGCCGCAGAAGGTATTGATGTTGATGAAGAAGGCCGAATTACTGGATTGTTTTAACAATCTCTAAGAGGTTTAAAGGAGTATATAAGTGAAAAAGAATCCATTAATGAAGGCGATTTTGTTCCTCTTCAGCCCAGTTGGCCGCTTAAATCCGAAAGAGTATCTTCTAAAAGTAACCGTTTTACAAGCGACGAGAATAGGACTTTCTTATTTATTGCTCCTCAAATTTTTACCAGAAGAATTAGTTCTAGTTCTAAACTTCTTCATTGGGGTCTGCACTTTAGTCGCAGTTCTTCGAAGGCTTCATGATTGGGGTGGTGGCGGGATTTTAGTCCTCGTACAGATCATGGCCAATGCAGTCGGAGCGGCATTTACCGTGTCGAATAGTCCTGCCAGTGCCTATGTGACACTTCTACCTTACATCGTTTTAGCTGTCTGGGCGATACCGAAAAGCATTCCCGAACCCGAACCTAGCCCGATCATCCAGACAATTAAAAAATCGTCAAAAGGAGGAAGAGCAAAAAGATGAATACATTTGTAGACTCTTTTTTTCGAACAAAAGGTCGCTTAAATCGTAAAGGCTATATGTTACGCTTAGTTATTCTTCTTGTTCTGATCTTCTTTTGCCAAATCGTGATGAGCCAACTGGCGAATGCCCAAGGTAATTTAAGATATGCGGTCTTTTTCTTTTTGATTGCTCAATTTATCCTGGTGATTGGAAATTTATTTATTGCGGTTAGGCGTTTTCATGATCTTAATCTATCCGGATACTGGGCGATCATAATCGGTGTATTGAGCGTGACCGGAGTTATCAGCCCGAGTATTGAAGTATTAACTGGGCTAACTCAACTAGGAATTACTATTTTTTTAATAAGCATTAAAGGATCAAAGGGCGAAAATAAATATGGGACAGATCCACTCGAACTTGAGTAAAAAATGAAGAGTCGGATTAAAAGAGCTCGGTATTTGATACCGAGCTCTTCATTATATAGATGCAAAAGTTAAGCCCCACCTTGAACCTTGCTATTTTCAAAAAAGAAAGTTACAATGTTACCTGTAGGAAAACGTGGCGTAGTTGAGCTATATTAACTGATTGTCTTTATTTATATTGTTAAGGAAAATTTATAGATCAACGAAGTAGCCATTGTAAAAAGAACCTACAAATATGTTTAAGGAGTTTTTATGATGGACAAAGAAAAATTGATGCAAGAGTATGCCTGTTTTGAAGGACGTCTCAACCGAAAACCTTATATCATCCGGTCACTCATCCTCTCTTTAGTTGTAGGAGTCATTTGTGGAGTTTTATATATGATTCCAGTTGTTGAGTATTTAGCTTATATCGTTTATCTAGGTGGATTGTACTGCTCAGTTTCCCTAGGAGTACGCCGTTTGCACGACTTAGGCCGACCAGGTTGGTGGTTTATCGGACTCTTTATCCCTCTGGCTGGTTTTGCTCTGGCGATTTATATGCTCTTCTTTCGCGGTACAGAAGGACCGAATGAATATGGAAATGATCCACTCGCATAAAGTCGAGTTTTAAAAGACAGCTGGCTTATAGGATAAGTTAGCTGTCTTTTTATTATCATTCCGATTAAACATAGATGAAAAGCTTACTTGGAAGACACTAGAAGACCTGCTAGAATAATAGATAAGATTAGCCATAAGTTTTTTCGTCAACTTTAGGAGGTTTATATGAATAATTTCAATTCGAGAATGAACGAAAGGGAGGACTTTAGGCAGGAATCGGAGTCACTTAGGTTGAGATTTTTTTCATTTAAAGGCCGCTTGTCTAAAGACGATTATATCGTTCGTTTTGCGATTCTGATCGGTATTTATATTTTGCTGATACTTATCTTTTTTTCCTTGCTGGCATTTACGGTGCATCTTGGGAATCATTCGGAATGGGAAGCTTTGATTTTGATGATAAATGGTTGGATTCTTTTTGCGGTTCTTTATTTTGCTCGATTGATTAGTGAGCTTTCGTTATTGGCACGGCGCTTTCGAGATATCGGACAAGATGGATGGCTCTGTGCGCTAACTTTTCTGCCAGGTATCGGGCTATTTGTTCCTTTTGTGATGTGTTTTATCTCTGGAGATATCGGCCCTAATCGCTATGGCCCTGACCCACGGATAAAAAAGCAGACAAACGGTAACTACATTTAGGGCAGAGATCCCTCACACAAAAGTGAAAAAACAAAATGTGAATAATCGATTCGACCCAAATGCAGCAAAATCTATTTTTGATGATAAAAATAGAAAAATAAAAGTGATTGTTCCGCTCTATTAAAGGAAAATCTTGGTAAAAGACGAATCTTTAGACACAGTGTTTGTTTCTATTTAATGGGGTAACCAATAAAAATAAATATAGAGAGCAAGAAGAGTCTTACGATCTATAATAAAAATAGATTACTTGAAAAGGTTGTGGTGAAATGATTAAGAATGAGACATTTAAAGAGACGTTTTTTAGTTTTGAAGGGCGACTTAATCGTCAACGATATTGGCTGCGTCTTTTGGCTCTGATGGGAATTATGCTAGGTAGTATTGCATTAATTGCAAGTCTCTTTGGTGCCGCTCATGTGATGGAAAAAATGTACGAGTCGCCGACGGCCATGTATGTGGTGGTAGCGCTATTTTCGCTTTTAGCGATGGCTGCATATGTCGCGATGATCGTCAGTTCATTTTCGTTGTTAATTCGACGTCTGCATGATTTAAACCAGAGTGGCTGGATGTCGCTTTTGTCGTTTGTTCCTTTAGTCAGTTTTGGTCTCGGAATTTATGTAGGCTTTTTCCGTGGGACAGATGGGCCCAATCAATATGGTCCAGACCGACTTCGTCCCTTGGATAATCAGAATTGGGCAACTCCGGCGAATTCGTTTGGACAGCCCCAGGGTTCTTACCAAACGAATCGATTTCAACCCAGACCCAAAGGTGATGTTGTAAAATTATTGGGAAAACCAGTTGCAGATGCCATTAAAGAAAAAATTATCGTGCAAGTCGAACATCGAAAAGCGCAAGAAGGGCCACTCGGATTTGCGACTGTTCGAGTAGGCAGTGACCCAGCGTCAGAAGTCTATCAAGGAAGACTTACTAAGGCTGCACATTCATTAGGATTTGTCCCCCGCGAGATATTGCTACCAGAGGATGCAACAGAAGAAGACGTGATCCAAGCGTTAAAAGAACTAGGCGATGACCCATCAGTTGCTGGGATCATGCTCTTTATGCCGCTTCCAGCAGGACTTGATGGGGATAAAATTGCCGGAGCGATTCCACCGGAAAAAGATGTTGATTGCTTAAATCCGATTAGTATGGGGCGAGTGATGGCAGGAAAAAGTCCTTGGGCACCCTGCACAGCAAGAGCTGTGATCGCACTTCTTGATCACTATGGCTATGATCTGGCTGGGAAAAATGTAGTCGTTATTGGCCGATCCAACGTAGTGGGCCGCCCGCTAACTCAGCTACTCACGAACCGCAATGCGACTGTGACCTTGTGCCATTCTAAGACACAAGAGCTTGCAACCCATACCCGCCAAGCGGATTTAGTGATTCTGGCTGCTGGACAAGTTGGACTACTAAAAGGGGATATGCTAAAACCTGGTGCTTGGGTAGTTGATGTAGGAATTAATCCTTCACCAGATGGAGTGGGAATTGTCGGGGATGCGGATTACGCTTCTTGCGCGGCTGTTGCTGCGGCGATCAGCCCAGTTCCTGGTGGTGTTGGTGGTATTAGCGTGATGATGGTGATGCAGGCCCTCTTAAGGCTGGAAAAATAACATGCACGAAGCTACCCTCGGGAAAAGTATTTTGCGGATTGTATTAGAAAAAAACGGAAAAAATCCGATTCGAGCGGTTCGAGTCTCTATCGGTGGAGCCCATGCTTTAGAAGAAAATCAGTTATTTTCTGCCTGGAAAGCATTGACTAGTGGTACTCTTGCTGGAGAATCAGAACTTGTGATCACCCGCCCGCCCTTACGATTTCAGTGTCGTCAGTGTCAGAACGAGTTCAGTCCTTCTGAGGGACTGGAGTGGCGTTGTCCCGGGTGTGATTCTGTCGGTCTTGAAATTGTTGGTGGTCGCGAAATGGAAGTAGTCAGCATTATTTTAAAGGAGTGAAATAGAATGGAGATTCAGGTTCAAACGCAGATTTGGGAAGAAAATGACCGAATCGCCATTCAAATGGCTGAGACTTGGAAAAAAGAAGGAATTTTTTGTTTTAATTTGCTTGGGTCTCCAGGAGCAGGAAAGACTACTTTTTTGGAAGCAACGTTAGATGCTTTAAAAGATCGTTATTCAGTTGCAGTCATTGAAGGAGATCTTTTTACCGCCCAAGATGCCAAACGGATTGAAGCCAAAGGTGTTCCGGTTGTTCAAGTAAATACCGGTGGGGGTTGCCATCTGGATGCTGCTATGGTGCAAGATGCAGTAACAAAATTAAATGCTCCCAAGCTAGATGTTTTGATTATTGAAAATGTAGGTAATCTGGTTTGTCCAGCTGAATTTTTTCTCGGTGAAGATAGCAAAGTTACTCTACTTAGCGTTACAGAAGGTGAAGATAAGCCGCTCAAGTACCCGCTGATTTTTAAAGAATCGGCTTTTATTGGATTGACGAAAGCGGACTTGTTGCCCTATCTGGATTATGATGCCGCAAAAGCCACTGCAGATCTGAAGAGTTTAAATCCAAACGGCAAAATAGTGTCCATATCAGCTAAGAATGGCGAGGGGATGGAAATCTGGTTATCCTGGCTTGAAGAGCAAATTAGAGCCAAAAAAGAAAGTGTCAAATAAACAATGAGTTGAGGGAGAGATTTACGAGAGGAGGAGAATAATTTGCGTTTTGCATATGGTTTTCTTAGTATTGTGGGGTTAGTATGCACAATTAGTCAGTGGAGCTGGATCTATCTGTCAGGAGATTGGACCACCTTTGGCCAAAGTGCGTTGGCCATGCAAGTGGGACTCTGGGCGATTCAACCCATTAGTGCATTTATCTTGACCCAATTTTTACTATCTCAAGTAGTCTTTCTAGTCTGGATTTTTCCAGAAAGCCGTCGTTTAGGGATGAATTTCCCCTTTTTCACTTTTTTATCTACAGTGATTTTTGGGCTAGCCTTCAGCCTGCCATTTTTTCTTTGGCAAAGAGAACCCAAGGTTGCTCACCGACGTTGGAGCCGCTAATTTGGTTTAAATCGCAAAAAAGAGCTTGCTCTCATCGCGTCAAAGTGTTACATTGTAACTATCGAAATGACCGGCCAAAAGGCCGGTTCTTCTGTTCCAGCATACTTGAATTGATACAGAGGAGGAAAAAACGTGAAAACTTATGGAATTGAGGGTGCAAAAATTTATCCGATCAGTGGCGAGCCTTTTATCGGAACGATTGTGGTGGTAGATGGAAAAATTTCAGCAGTTGGCGAAAATATTCAAATTCCAGAAGGTGCGGAGCGACTCGATGGAACTGGGAAGTTTTTGATGCCAGGATTTATTGATGCCCACACTCACATCGGCCTGTATCCAGAAGCAATGGGCTGGGCTGGCGAAGATTACAATGAAAAATCAGGGCCAATTACTCCTCAAGTAGATGCTATAGACTCTATTTATGCAGACGACATTGCCTTTTCTGAAACTTTGGCTGGTGGCGTCACGACCGTTATGATTACTCCCGGCAGTGCAAATGTCGTAGGTGGACAATGCGTCGTATTAAAGACCCGGTCTCGTAATCTGGTTACAGAAATGTTAATTCGTCGGCACGCAGGTCTAAAAATTGCTTTTGGCGAAAACCCCCGCCGAATTTATGGTAACCAAGGAAAAATGCCAACAACTCGAATGGGGGTAGCTGCTCTGTTGAGAGAAACGCTACAGAAGGCAGTTGAGTATCGAAATAAGCAGCGTCAAAGCGAAGATTGGCAAGGACCAGTTGATTTTGGAATGGAAGCTATTGGCCGAGTGATCGCAGGAGACATGCCTTTGCGCGCTCATGCGCATCGTGCGGATGATATCGCTACAGCGATTCGAATTGCTAAAGAATTCGATTTAGAGATTGTGATTGAGCATGCCACTGAAGGAGATAAAATCGTCGATCTTCTCGTCGAAGAAGATGTCCCGGTCATTGTCGGGCCGACAATGACCTTCCGTAGCAAAATGGAAGTGAAGGATCGGGATTTTGTTACGTTAGCGAAACTGGAAAAAGCCGGAGCACGATTTTCGATTACAAGCGATCATCCAGTTGTTCCTTGCGGTTACCTGCCGCTTTATGCGGGTATCGCAGTTCGGCATGGTTTGAGCGAAAAAGCCGCTTTAGAAGCGATTACGATTCAGCCAGCGAAAGTGCTTGGAGTAGACGATCGAGTCGGCTCCATCGAAGTCGGTAAAGATGCCGACTTAGTTCTCTGGAATGGGCATCCTTTTAGCGGTATGTCAAAACCAGACTGGGTCATGGTCGATGGGGTGCTAAATCGAGTAGATGAGCAGGTTCGGCTAACTTCTTGGGAAGATTAAAAGTTAAATAAAAACACAGCCGTAGGAGCATATGCTCCTACGGCTGTGTTTTTATTTATGTAGAGTTAGGAATTTTTTAGGGGCTCATAAGTTTTGTAAAGTCCTGATGCTCTTTTAGATTCTGCTTTTTTGCTGAGATACGACCCCTCAACAATTTGAGTCAGCCCATTCTTCCGAATAATTGAGACCATATAATCAAAATGGGGGCAACGCTCGAAATGTCGATTTTCTGTGGTGATGCAAGAAGCCAGATGAACGCTAACATCGGAAGGTGAAATGTCCATTTTTCGTTTAGCTAGTTTCACAAAATGGGAAAGCTTGGCAGAAAGCCCTTTTCCGCAGCATCCGCCACAAGTCATCGGGACATATAAAGTATCCACTGGATAATCCTGAAAGTAGTCATTTCGTTTGTAAAAAGTCTCTGAACAGGCAAATCCACTACAGCGTCTACAAGTGATATCACACTGGATAACAACAACAGCTTTTGACATTGTGTCCGCCCCCTTTTCTTATTAGGATCAGTATATCAAATCATAACGAAAAGTGGTGGCGAATTTTAATTTGAATTAAAACTTTGAGAAATATATTTTGTTAAAGGCGTTTTATAGAGGAACCAAGCAATGATACCGCCACCAATGCTACTTAATGCAAAAGGGAGTACAAAGAAAAAGGCGCCTAGAGCGGGTACACCTAAGAAAGTAGTCGCGATGGGTACAGAGACGAGACTGCCGATAATTCCTGTTCCAACCACTTCTCCGGCAATTGCCCAGCCAATTTTCTTTGTTTTTTTATAAGCGTATCCAGCTAAAAAAGCCCCAAACAAACTGCCGGGAAAAGCGAGAAGTGACCCTGTGCCCAATAAAAAGCGAAGCGTCGAAATGAGAAAGGCGCTACTTACACTGTAAGAAAGGCCAAGCCAAGCTGCGATGAGAATATTTAG
>JAGOZY010000231.1 GCA_018058445.1 Negativicutes bacterium
GCGCTTCACCTCGTTATCAAGAGGTCGCTGAGATTTTTCAAATCTTAGGAAGGCATCATATCAATGTTGATATGATCTGTCGAAGCGATCTAGAAGATCAGGCCAGTCTTTCTTTTACTATTCCTTTAGAGGAAAAAGGGATCTTTCAAAAAGCCGCTCAAGAAGTGTCGCAAGTCTTTCCAAGCTTAAGCTTTGATATCCGAGATGATTACGCAAAGCTTTCCGTCGTAGGGATCGGAATGCGTGATGCATCTGGAGTGGCAGCAGATTTATTCAGTCTTTTCCGATCTGAGCACATTCCTTTCCATCAGATTACGACCTCAGAGATTAGTATTTCATTCACGTTGCCGAAGTCCGATTCGACTCGCGCAGTGGAGCGGGTTTGTGAAAAATACGATCTTTAATCCAGCGATTTTTAAATAAGTAAACTCAAAATGATGAATGGGGGCAAATCTATAATGACTTATCATGTTGCTGTTGTAGGGGCTACCGGTATGGTCGGAAGAAAGATGCTTGAAATTCTTGAGGAATATGATTTTCCAGTCGCTTCTTTAACGTTACTGGCTTCACCGCGTTCAGCTGGGCAAACGCTGGTTTGGCGAGGCCAAGAATATACGGTCGAAGCTTTGACGGCTGAATCTTTTGATCGTCCACTTGATATCGCTTTTTTCTCTGCTGGTGGTGGAACAAGCTTAGAATTTGCACCGATTGCTGCTGAAAAAGGGGTTTTTGTTATCGATAACAGCAGTGCTTGGCGGATGAATGCCGATATTTCTTTAATTGTTCCCGAGGTCAATTTTCCTGATCTTGATTTGGAAAAATCAAAAATTATCGCGAACCCGAACTGTTCGACCATCCAATCAGTGCTTCCTTTAAAACCTTTGCAGGATGCTTTCGGTCTAAAACGCGTGGTCTATACGACTTATCAGGCAGTATCAGGCTCCGGACAAAAGGGAATTGCGGATTTAGAAAATGGCGAAAAAGGTGGCGCACCGACAAATTATCCCCATCCGATTTATGGAAACTGCATCCCCCATATCGACAGCTTCTTGCCGGACGGCTACACGAAAGAAGAAGTTAAAATGATCGAGGAGACTCGTAAAATCTTAAATCTCCCCGATCTACCTGTCAGCGCAACTTGCGTCAGGGTTCCGGTCTGGAATGGTCACTCGGTGGCTATCAACGTTACTTTAGATAAGCCTGCGACAGTCGAAGAAATACAAGCCCTGTTTGCTAGTGCCGAGGGCATCGTACTTCAAGATAATCCAGACGAAGATTTCTATCCAATGCCGATTAACGGCAGTGGAAGGGATGAAGTTTTCGTGGGTCGTATCCGCAAAGACGAAAGTTTCCCAAACACCTTTCATATCTGGACAGTGGCCGATAATATCCGAAAAGGAGCTGCCAGTAACACCATTCAGATCGGTCTTAAGATGATCCAAGAGGGTCTTCTGTAAGTTGGAAACTGTTTAATTAAAAGCTTAATAGAAGAAGGAGTTGGAAATTATGATATTCAAAGGCTCAGCAACTGCACTGGTCACGCCATTTCACGCGGACTTTTCGGTGAACAAAGAAAAATTTGTCGAACTCATTAATCGGCAAATCGCCGATGGAACTCAGGCTTTAGTCATTAACGGAACAACTGGCGAGGCTTCTACTTTAAATAAAGAAGAGCGAATGGATCTCTTGAAACTCGCATTAGAGACGGTGAATGGTCGAATTCCAGTCATCGCAGGCACAGGAAGCAACAATACCGCCGATGCGCTTGAGGCAACTTTGGCCGCTCAATATGCCGGCGCAGATGCGGCGATGCTCGTCACACCTTATTACAATAAAACTTCTCAAGCCGGACTCATCGCTCACTACACACATATCGCTGACCGAACCGACATTCCTTTGATCCTATATACTGTGCCGGGTCGAACTGGGCTGGCAATCAACGTGGACACCATGGTGACTTTGGCTAAGCACCCTAGAATCGTCGGACTTAAAGATGCAACTGGTGATGCAGCCTACACGATGGATATATTGCGGCAAGTCGCTGATCCTGACTTTGCGATCTATAGCGGCAATGATGATGTGGTCGTGCCTTATATCGCTGCTGGCGCTGCTGGTGTGATCTCCACGGTTGCTAATCTGTTCCCAGGCCCAATGCAAGAGATTTGTAATGCGGCGTTTGGTGGCGCTTGGCAGACAGCTCGAGATATTCAATACCGATTGTTCCCAGTGATTCAAGGAGTTTTCCTTGAGGTGAATCCAATTGGTACAAAAGAAGGGCTCAATCATATGGGCCTCGAAGTCGGGCCTCCTCGCCTTCCGCTCATCCCAATGGGCGATGCTAATTCCAAAAAATTGGCCGACGCTATCGCAGCTTATCAAAAAGGCTAAGGAGAATAAGATGAAAATATTGATTCATGGCTTTGGGGCTATGGGAAAAATGGTGTTAGAAGAAGCACAAAAAAATCCAGCGATCGAAGTCGTGGGAATTATTGAGCGATCGCAGTCTGGAGATCCTCAGCCGAATCTTCCGGCGATCTATTCGAGCTTTGATAATGCGCCCAACGTAGATATTATTATTGACTTCTCTCACCCGAGCCTACTTTTACCGCTACTTGAATATGCAAAAAACACGAAAACCGGATTGGTGCTTGCAACCACTGGCTATAGTGATGATGATCTAAAGCTGATTGAAGAAACTGCGACAGCTATTCCGATTTTCCAATCATACAATATGTCGCTCGGTTTACGAATGGTACTGGATGCGCTTCGTACGTTGGCACCTCAAGCCGAAGGGCAGTTTGATATTGAGATCGAAGAGCGGCATCATCGAAAAAAAGTCGATGCTCCAAGCGGAACCGCTTGG
>JAGOZY010000020.1 GCA_018058445.1 Negativicutes bacterium
AGAGGAACCGATTTAAGCCACGGAGGTGCTCATTATAATGTTGGGCCAGTTCTTACTGGAATTGGGCTGGCAACTGTCGCTAACTCTTTAGCTGTGATCAAAAAATTAGTGTTTGAAGATCGCCGTGTGACTTTAGAGGAGCTTACCAAGGCTTTGGACGCAAACTGGGTAGGATATGATGAGCTACGAAGACTCGCGCAGGATGTCCCTAAGTATGGAAATGATGATAATTATGTCGATGGAATTGCGGTGGAGATTTCGAATTTCTACTATCGTACAATCCGCGCGCATAAAGATATTTTTGGATCACCATTTAACTCAGCTTTTATGGGAATTTCAAACTATATTCCAACCGGCCGAGTCATTGGTGCGACACCTTGTGGGAGAAAAGCCGAAGAACCTCTGACAGAAGGCGTATCACCTTTTGCCGGTACTGACGTTGAAAGTCCACTGGCAGCTATGCGCTCTAGCGCAAAAGTAAATCATGATGTTCACACTGGCGGGACACTTTTAAACCTTCGTTTAAATGGTGATTTGGTAGCGACTGATCGGGGCAAAAGAAATCTAGGTGCAATGATTCGTGCTTACTTTTCATTAGGTGCATTCCATGTGCAATTCAATACAGTTTCGACGGAAGTTTTGCGTAAAGCTCAAGCCGAGCCAGAAAATTATAAAGATTTACTGATCAGAGTTGCTGGTTATAGCACTCAATTTGTCAATCTTTCACCGGAGATGCAAGAAGCGATTATTGTCCGCACAGCTCACGCTAATATTTAACTTTTTAAAAGAAAGGGCAATTCATGAAATATGCTAGTGAGGGGATACTTTTACAATCTCAGAGTTTTTCGGTAAATGATGGTGAGGGAATTCGAAATACAATTTTCTTGGCTGGTTGTCCACTCCGGTGTCAATGGTGTGCAAATCCCGAGACCTGGACTTTGGAGCCTAAGCTTGCTTTTTATGAAGAGCGATGTACTCAATGCGGAAGCTGCCAAAAAGTGTGTCCCCAAGGAATTTCTCCAAACGTTGAAGAGGAAAGACGAATAAGCTGTGATGGCTGTGGCCTCTGTGTAAATCAGTGTCCTCAGAAGGCTTTGTCCATTTTGTGCACAGAGTCAGCAATTGAACCGATTCTTGCAAAAATCGAGCGTGAACGAATCTTTTTTCAACATTCAAATGGGGGAGTAACTTTTTCTGGTGGTGAACCAACTTTTCAACAAGAGTTTCTACGTAATTTGACCAATGAGTTTTATCGCCGGGGAATTTCAATATGGATGGAAACTTGTGGTTATTTTAATTGGGATTCAACGAAAGATATTTTACTAAAAATGGATCACTTACTTTATGACATCAAGTGTATGGATGAGAGCCTACACAAGCAAGTGACTGGTGTGTCGAATCAATTGATTTTGGAAAATTGCTGTAAAGTGGCTCAAGAAGGAATTCCTCTTACCATACGGATTCCTTTAATCAAAGAAGTAAATTGTAATCCAGATAATTTGATTGCGACGGCTCAGTTTGTAATGAACCATGTCCCTGGCGGACGGATTGAACTTTTGCCGTACCATGACTTTGGCAAAGAGAAATATCAAGCAATAGGGATGAGAGAAGATTTTAAATCGTTTACTACTCCTACGTGGGATGAAATAGCAGCTGCTAAGCAATTGCTTATAGATCATGGAATCAGGATTGTGGAGTATAAATAATGAGGAGGCTGTCATGGACAATACATTAGGAAGTAATCTGCGCAAAATAAGAACCGAAAGAGGTTTGAGTCTTGATGAAACAGCTAAGCTAACGGGGGTTAGTAAGGCTATGTTAGGACAAGTTGAACGAGGCGAATCAAGTCCAACCGTGTCCTCGCTTTGGAAAATTGCCGCAGGTTTGAAAGTAACTTTTTCGTCGTTGATGGCGGCAGCCCCTAAAGTATATGCAAGTCACTCATTAAAAGAATTTCAGCCGATTTATGAAGCAGAAGGGAAATTAGTTCTTTATAATATATTTCCTTTTGATCCAGTTACTGGTTTCGATTATTTCCAGATTCTTATTAAATCCGGGTGTCAGTATGAGTCTCCTACACATTCGAATGTGCAGGAAGAATTTATTGTAGTTACAAAGGGAAAAATCGAAGTATCTGTAGGCGAGCAAGTATTTCTGCTGCGTGAGGGCGACTCGATTCGCTTTAGTGGCAATGAATCTCATAGTTACGCAAATCCTTTTGAGGAAGATGCGATCTATCAGAATATCATGAAGTACTAGGGGAATTTTGGAAAGGGGGAACTTTAGGATTAGAGAGAAAAGAGACCCAGTAATTTTCAAGGTAGAGAGGGGTAGCATCATGAAAAAAGAGCAATTAGAAAAGGTATATGAATATCTAGAAAGCCAAAAAGACGAAATGGTGGCATTGCTAAAAGAAGTGGTGAATATTGAAAGCTCAAGCCGTGCCCCCGGAACTGTTATTCATGTTGCCAAAAGGTTCAAAGAATTATTCGAGGCCGAAGGATTAAAATGTGACATTGTAGACGTTGGCTCTCATGAACCAAGCTTAGTCGGCATCTTGGGCGAAAATCGAATGGCGAAACCAGTTGTTTTCTCTGGCCATATGGATACAGCTTTGCAACCAGAACTGTATCAACCCAATGCTTTTAAAATTGAAGATGGAAAAGCTTACGGCCCAGGAGTACTTGATATGAAAGGTGGAATTATTATTTCACTCTTCGTTATTAAGGCCCTTAATCACATTGGCTATGACGAAAGACCACTAAAGATTCTTTTTTCTGGGGATGAAGAGATTGGACATATCGGTGGCAAAGGGGCTGAGTTCCTCCAAGAAGCTTCTACTGGCGGAGCTTGCGCATTTAACTTAGAGACTGGTCTGATTGATAATTCCATTTGCTATGGACGTAAAGGACGACTTGAGGCCCACGTTTCGATTCACGGTGTAGAAGTTCATGCCGGAAATGATTTTAGCAATGGACGAAATGCAATTGCTGAAATGGCTCATAAAATTCTTGAAATAGAGGCTCTAACAGATTTAGAAAAAGGAACTACTGTTGTTAGCGGTGTCATTCAAGGTGGCACAATTAGTAATGCAATTCCTAAATTTTGTAAGCTTGAAGTGGAATGTCGCTTTGATACAGTGAGTGAAATGAAAAGATTCCAAGAGAATTTAGAAGCAATCTGCGCTAAAACCTACGTAGATGGGACGACGACAGAGGTTGAATACACAAGCTCTTTTGCTCCTTACGAAACAACAGATGTCGTTATGAATTTCTGGGAATTTGTAAAAGAAACAGCGGTCGAAGCTGGACTCGAAGAAGTAAAAGGAAAGCGCTTGGGCGGTAGTTCTGATGCTGGCTATATTTTGATGGGCGGCACACCAGTGCTTTGCTCTTTCGGTATCCAAGGTGAATGGAATCATACGACCCGCGAATATGCTCTTCCGGGCTCAATGTGTTCACGGGGAAAATTGATTTCAGCAGTAATATTGAACTTGAAAAATTTCAAATAAGGAGAATTGACATATGAGTGATGAAACAGAAAAAATAGCAGAAGAGAAGGTCACCTGGAAAGGTTGGATTTCCCTTTTTATTTTAATTATCTTGTTTTCAGGAATTTTCCAAAAAGCGAGCACACCTTGGGCTGCGTTAGATTTTGCAAACCTTTGTGGAAAATTTGGCGCCATTGCTGAAGGACTAAACTTTCAAGGAAAAGGTGGACTTGGAGCGCGAGAAGGATTTCTCTTTACACTGACTCTGATTCCTACAGTTTGTCTTGCCGTAGGACTTATTGATGTAGTTGAGCATATGGGCGCGATGAAAGCGGCAGCTCGGCTCTTTAATCCACTCCTTCGACCACTTTTAGGAATTCCAGGCGTTACGGGAATCGCATTTGTTTCTTCTTTTACAAGTTCAGATGTTGCAGCCATTATGACGAAGCAACTCTACGAGGAAGGCTTAATTACAGATGACGAGCGTACCGTTTTTGTTGCCTATCAATATGCAGGATCGGCAGTTATCTTAAATACAATTAATACGCAAGCCCCGCTTCTACCGTTTGCTTTGCTAGCTCTTGGACCGATTATTTTAGTCCAGGTGTTTTGTAAAGTATTAGGGGCAAATGTCGTCCGTCTGATATTAAAAATGGGAAATAAAAAGAAATCTGCGAATCAGGAGGTATCTCTGTGAGTACGCAACAAGTAGCATTAAAGCCGCAAAAAAGTGTAATTGAAATTTTTATGGGTGGTTGCAAGAAGGGCTTTTATATTGGGGTTGAGCAAATTTTACCTGCGATGATCCTTGGATATGCGATTGTCAGATTTTTAGAACTGACGGGTGTTATTCCAATTTTAGGTACTGTTTTTGGACCTGTTATGAGAGTTTTTGGATTGCCTGGCGAAGCAGTAGTTGTACTGATTTCGGCATTCTTCTCAAAAGCAGCAGGTGCTGCGACTGCCGCTAATTTATATGCCCAAGGGATGATCAATGGTGTGCAGGCAACGATTCTAATTATGCCTTCGATGCTTATGGGGACGTTAGTTGGGCACTATGCTCGTATTGTGCTCGTAGCAAATGTAAATCCGAACCACCGGTTACTTTTGCTTGCTGTTCCTATTTTTGATAGCATTGTCGGGATGCTTTTGATGAGACTTCTGTTATCTATGCTGGGACTCGGTTAAAAATTTTCAAGAGTTTTACTCCATCAAATAGTATTTCAGATTAGTTGATGAAGGTCGAAAAAACTAACCCAAAGTTGAAGGAGAACCTTCAGCAGAATACCTAGGGTGATAAAATAGTTCGAATGATTAAAGAAATTTTTCTGAAATTTAGTATAATTGCTTTGTAAGGGGATCGTGGACAATTTCAGCAGAGAGTTTGTCAAAGCTTAGAAAATCTTCATTGCTATAGATTGACACGGAAGATCAGCAAGCTGCATAAGAAAAAGTTACTCGGTCGTGAGCTAAAATAAGTATAGTAGTAGAGAAACTTCTTTTTAAATTAGACCAACGATAGGATTTATCGGAGCTACAGAATATTTTAGTGATTAATTTGGTCGTGTGCTTTTCTGATCTGAAGTCGGATATTATTTTATCCTTAGGCGGTGAAAGCAAGGATAAAAAAGCTGCAAATGAAGAGAAAAGTTGGTTGCCTAAAATGCCAATGACATGAATCGTTTGACAGTGGCTGCCAACATTTTGAAATGAGCAAATTTGCTCTTTAAATTGAGAGACCGGGGGTTCGCCCTCTCGAGTCACCGAGAATATTATGGACTCTAAGCATTTTGCTTAGGGTTCTTTTTTTGTTGGGCCTATTTAAAAAAATAAATATAAATGTAGAGTAAGTGCGGATCAGAATTACGACAGAGCTCGGGTCTGGGAATACAAGTCAAAGTTAATTATTGGCTGCTATTGGAGATAAGTTAGAAGCTAGGTAATGTAAAAATGAAAGGATTCTATTTTAAAGATTAATTTTGTTCGGTTTTGTATTGGGGTCGTTGCCAACATGGATCTTTTCTTAAGTTAAAGTTATGCAGGATTATTGCTTTGATGAACGAATTAGAAATGATAGGAATATTTCCTGAAAGAGAAGGATTTAGGCGAGAAAAAGTTGGAGGATTTATCTTTGTGAAACCTTTAGAGATGAAACAGATGCGAGATCATGTTGTAGATATTCTTATGCAGAAAATTATGTCTGGCGATTTAAAAGATGGAGATCCGCTGGTTCAGCAGACGATCGCCGAACAAACTGGCCTTTCGCGGATGCCTGTACGTGAAGCTTTGCAGGCGTTGGAACATAAGGGTTTTGTCCGTTACCTTCCGAACCGGCATGTCGAAGTGATGGGAGTTACAAAAAATACAATTATTTCGACATTTAGGGTTCTTGCTGCTCTTGAAGTTGAAATGATAAAACTCATAAATTTTTATGGTAAAGCAGATTTATCAGTTCTGCAGCATATTTTGGCGGAGTTGAAGAGCGCAATAGAATTAGACGATTCATCAGAAAGTATCACGATCTTTGAAATGAATTTTCATTTGGAACTTGTTCGATTAATTCAAAATCCCTATCTAGGAATGATTCAAGCAAAATTTCTTGATAGTTATTTTAGTTATGCCATAGATCATTTTCCGAGAAATTCAGGGAGTATTCTACTTCCGTTGGAACGAATTTTACAAGCGCTCATTCAACAAGATTCGAGTGGCATTGCGAAAGATTTTGATGAATATTATTCTTGCATCGTAGATGCAATGATTGAAGGAGGAAATTATGAATAATTTAAAGCCGATTCAATTTCTTCCAGCTCGAGAACGAGTCGCTTCTGCTTTACGAAAAGCGATTTTGTCTAAAGAGCTTAAAGAGGGCGAAGAAATTTCATTAGAAGGGATTGCGTCACAGTTAGGTGTGTCGATCACACCGGTCCGAGAGGCTTTTCAAATTCTCAATTCAGAAGGACTGGTCAAGCTTCGTCCAAATCGCGGGGCAAAAGTTTGTGGAATTAATAAAAAAAATATTCAGGATCATTTTGAAATGCGAGCTATTTTAGAAAGTGAAGCTGCTGCAAAAGTCTGTCAAAGTGGTGTTGATCTTTCGGATATTTTAGAAGCCTATAATAAGGCTGTTGAAGCGTCTAAAGATAACAATGCTAAAGAATATACGAATTATAATCAGGCTTTTCATGTTGCAATTTGGAATTCTGCTGGCAATGAAAAAATTAAATCCGTTTTATCTAATATGTGGAGTGGCCTTTCTATGGCTGTCCAGGTAAGTGAAGAAGAATATGCAAAACTTTCCATGGTAGAGCATGAAGAGCTAATGGCCGCTCTAGTAAATAGAGATACGAGAAAAGCTAGAAAATTAATGCGCGATCATATTTTGCGTAGTATGAATGATATTCTCACCCGCTTTGAATAAAGCGGTTTTTTTTATTATTTGAAAATTCAATATTTGCTGTTGACATTTTTTCTTTTTTGCTATAATCTCTAATCAATAAATGGATACATTATCATTTATTTTATATTAAAAATAAAAGGAGGAAAAAATGGAAAAAAATCAATCAATCGAAAGAGCCACTGAAACCATGAAGAAGTTTGTTAGTCTTGTAGGAAAAAAGCTACCTGATGATGTAGAGAAAAAGCTGGAGGAGTTACGTGGTCAAGAGGATTCTCCCTTAGCTAAAACCATCTATGATTCAATGTTTTTAAATCAGGAATTGGCAGAAACACTGGATCGACCTTGTTGTCAAGATACCGGAGTTTTACAATTTTGGATCAAGTGTGGAGCGAAATTTCCTTTGATCGGTGAGCTCGAAGGAATTTTGACAAATGCAGTGATTCAAGCTACTATCGAAGCTCCTTTACGCCATAATAGCGTTGAAACTTTTGATGAGTACAATACTGGTAATAATGTCGGAGAGGGTACACCGACATTATTTTGGGAGATTATCCCGGAAAAGGACAATGTGGAAATTTATACTTATATGGCTGGTGGTGGTTGCACCCTTCCTGGCAAGGGAATGGTCTTGATGCCTGGGTTTGGCTATGAAGGCGTTGCGGAATTTGTCTTGGACGTGATGACTAGCTATGGGCTTAATGCTTGCCCACCATTGCTTGTCGGAGTCGGTGTTGCGACATCGGTTGAGACAGCGGCTTTGCTATCTAAGAAGGCTTTAATGCGGCCCCTTGGTTCTCATAATACAAATGATAGAGCTGCATCGATGGAGAGGTTACTGGAAGATGGCATCAATAAGATTGGTTTAGGCCCACAAGGTATGGACGGAAAGTATTCGGTGTTAGGTGTACATATCGAAAATAGTGCTCGACATCCTTCGGCTATTGGAGTTGCGGTAAATGTCGGGTGCTGGTCGCATCGTCGGGGACATATTGTTTTTGATAAAGACTTAAATCATCAAGTACTTTCTCATCGGGAGGTAAGTTTATGAGCACGAAAAAAATTCTAACAACGCCGATTAGAAATCAAGATTTAGAGGATATCCGCATTGGCGATATTATTTATCTGACCGGACATATTGTGACTTGTCGCGATGTTGCTCATCGAAGACTGATTGAAGAAAAACGTCAATTGCCTGTTGATTTGGCAGGAGGGGCGATCTTTCATGCGGGTCCGATTGTTCGTCCGATTGGTGATGGTAAATACGAAATGGTTTCTGTAGGCCCAACAACCAGTATGCGAATGGAAAAATTTGAGAAAGAATTTATCCACCAAACCGGAGTTAAGCTAGTTGTTGGAAAAGGTGGGATGGGCAAGGGAACTGAAGAGGGGTGCCAGGAATTTAAAGCTCTTCATGTTGTTTTTCCTGCTGGATGCGCAGTATTAGCCGCGACAGAAGTCGAAGAAATTGAGGCTGCTCATTGGACTGATCTGGGGATGCCAGAGACTCTCTGGGTCTGCCGAGTAAAAGAGTTTGGTCCGTTGATTGTTTCCATTGATACTCATGGAGGAAATTTATTCGAACAAAATAAGGTTGTTTTTAATCAAAGAAAAGAAGAGGCTCTTAAAGAAATTAACAAACATGTAAGCTTTATAAAATAAATTATTCAAAAAAATAGAGGCTGTAGAATCCACTTTCTTATGGATTTTAGTAGCCTCTGTTTTTAAGCCAGAAAGGAAAATACATTATGATTGCTATTTTAGCTTATGCGATGATTATTACTTTTATTGTTCTTCTTACTCGAAAAAAACTGACTGTATACTCTGCTTTGATTCTTACGCCAGTTGCGTTTGGTTTAGTGATTTGTCTCCTTTTTGGATATGACCCACTTGATATTTTTGAATGGATAAAAAAAGGAGTCTTTTACACTGTTAATCCAGAAACAAAGAGTGTGAAGATGGGCGTTGTTTCTTCGGTTAGTTTAATTTTATTTGCAGTACTTTATTTTGGGGTTATGTTGAAGGCCGGATTATTTGATCCGCTCTGTATTTTCTTTATTAGAAAAGCCAAAGGAGATCCCTTGAAAGTTACTTTAGCGACTGTTATGGTGGCGAGTATGGTAACGCTCGATGGCGATACGACTACGACAATCATTGTATGTTTGGCAGCTTTTCTAGGCTTGTATAAGCAAATGGGACTCAAGCTTTCTTATTTAGCAATTTTGATTACCATGCCGATCGGGATTTTTAATCAGTTGCCTTGGGGTGGGCCTCTGGTTGCTTCGGCTACTGCGTTGAATGTAGATATGGGGGTACTTTTTCGCAGTATTTTACCAGGGATGTTAGTTGCAGAAGTTTATACCATTTTTGCAGCTTATCTAATTGGAAAAAAAGAGCGAAAGCGATTAAATTTTCAACCGGGTGATAGCAAGAAGG
>JAGOZY010000232.1 GCA_018058445.1 Negativicutes bacterium
CTTCAGAAATCATCCGGCTACGCTCTGGTCCGCGAACTTGAGGGACAATGCAATAGGTACAATAGTTATTACAGCCATACATAATCGGAAGCCAAGCAGATACTGCTTTCTTTCGTTTTAGTGTACCTTTTCGGGCCCCACCCGCTGGAGTGAAGGCAAAGGGATTTTCAAGATTACGCTCTTCGATGAATTGCGCTAATTCTTCTGCTTTCGAAGTGCCCATGAAAAGATCTACGTGAGGAGCTCGTTTGTAGCCCCCTTCTTGATCTTTTTGCGCCATGCAGCCCGCAACAATTAATATCATTTCTGGGTACTCTTGCTTGCGTCTTTTAAATTCGCCTATTTTGCCCCAAATTTTCTTCTCAGCACTCTCTCGCACACAACAGGTATTCAAAATCACTACGTCCGCTTCTAGGTAGCTTTTTGTTTCCATATAGCCATGTTCTTCGAGAACCCCAGCGTACTCTTCTGCGTCGCTTTCATTCATTTGGCATCCATAGTTTAAAATCACATAAGTACTCTGGTCTTTCTCAGTCATTAAAAATCCACCTCATCAACAAACCTATATTCAAAAAAGTTAATTTTAGTCATAAATATTCGGAGTTGTTCCTTCGCGATAGCTTCGGTATTTGTCATAAATAATCCGAACTGCCGTTACAATCGCCTTTTTTGCGCTACCTTGATAGCCCTCTTCGACTTGCCCAACAATAGTCGCAACTCCGTCTTTTAACGAAGAACCTTCCAGAAAACGACAAACTTGTCTGCGTGCCAAACCAGTTGCTAGAGTACAATCCGCTTCTATAATCACTTCTGTTTCCATGTCCACAATTACAATGATGCCAATTACTCGATAGATTTCACTTGCTGTGATGCCCGTCGGCAATTTCGCATATCCTGAAAACAACACTTCCCCCACATTGGTCATGTATTTCTCCTCCTATTAAGTTTTTTGATTATCAACCACTAGGTTTTTAATACTAACATCCACTTTTTGGACAGTCATCCCAGTCATATGCTCAATTTCTTGTTTTACATTGTCCCGAACGACCTTACATAGAGGAACCAAGAGAATTCCGTGCTTGGCACTTAATTGGACTCGAATTTGAATGGTCTTTTCAATTGGGTTTTCATGGTTTGAAATTTGGCTGACACTGGCTTTTACAACGCCGCTTTCTTTTTCGGCCACATAACGAGCTAATTGTTCGATCGCTCCGTCGCCAATCACCAGTTTACCATAATAACTAAATTTCGGGCGAACGATCGACTTATCTGTCATGTGACGAAATTTTCTTCGAAAAAGAACTTGCAGAGAATCAATTAAGTAGCCGGAAAAATGGGGCTTTAATTCAATCGCCGGAACCGGAACAATATGCTTACCCTCCCGGTTGCGCAAATGCTGGGCTTTATTAATTTCTTCTTCGCTAGCAATATCCGTAATCGTAATCCACCTAGAAACCGGTGGAATATCCAATACCTCGGTAATTCTTTCAATCATTCGTTTCGATGTACCTAAAATGAGCAGCCTTTGAACCTGCTCTTCTTTTAAGCCGATTTTGATTTGCTTCGCGTGATTTTCATCAACAAAGATTGCCCGCTTTACCGCTTTAATTCGGCTATCTTCCCGTTTTGCCGAAGTTCCTGCAATGATTTTGCCTCGTATAATCAGCAATCCATCATCGATAATCGCTTCTGCTTGATTCTCTTCTGCAACCATGGTTGCTCGATGACTCTTACCTGTACCAGATGAACCAATGAGAGCAATAACTTCCATTGTGCAGCCTCCTACGTTAGCCCAAGTAATACCTATAAGGACTTTCTTCTATTCGACTCAAAAATGGCTGGATCGCCTCACTGGGCGGATAAAAAATACCAAGCTCATTGGGAAAGCGACTTTTTAGTCCATGAAAGTCAGATCCCCCACTAGTCAGTTTACCCCATTTTCGACTCCATTCCAAGAGTTTCTCTGATTCCAAGGGGCCATGAGAAGGGTGAAAGGCTTCGACTCCATCTAAAAGATCACTTTCCAAAAGATAATCTCGAAGGCGTTTTGATTTTATTTCATAGGGATGCGCTAAAATCGCTACCCCACCTGCATTTTTTATCAATCGGCAGATCTCTTGGGGACTCTGGCGAAATCGTCCGATATAACCAGGCTTTCCAGCTGCTAAATAGTCCTGAAAAACTTCCGGTATTGAACTAAAATAGCCCGATTCCACGAGGATTCGCGCTAAATGAAGCCTTCCTGGCACACTGTCTTTGGGGAGCACGTTTTCCAGAACTTCCTCACTAATCGGATAACCCAATTGAGACGCTCTCCCTAAAAGAGCGGAAAATCTTTCTTTTCGGTCTTTTGCAAGTTTTTCGAGGATAAACCGAAGTTCGTCTTGGGTGGGATCAAGTCCATATCCGAGGATATGGACTTCTTCCTTTTCCCATTCAGACTCACTCAAATGAGCGCCGAATTCAACTCCAGAGGTTACCGTCAAAGGAATCAACGGACAGCGTTTTTGAGTCAACTCATGCCAGCTATCCATCGTATCATGATCGGTGACAGCAATTTCCGTCAGACCTGCTTGCTGAGCTTTGTTTAATATTTCATTAAGTGAATACACGCCATCCGATGCTTGGGTATGGATATGCCAATCAGTTTTCCCAGATTTATTTTCCAAATTTTTGCGCCCAAGCAACTAAAGTACGAACAGGCTCACCACTCGCTGCTTTTGGAGAAATCCCAAGCGCACTATTTCGATAAGCAGTCCCAGCTACATCCATATGACACCAAGCCGCGCCTTCAGGGATAAATTCTTGCAGGAAATAAGCAGCTGTGATCATTCCGGCATCTCGTCCACCGA
>JAGOZY010000233.1 GCA_018058445.1 Negativicutes bacterium
GCTTTTCCTGGGTCGGTAATATGAATTTGCACACCAGCAAAAGTACTGCTACCGCCTCTTGGGGTAAAGTAAGCCGGACGAAAATGTAAGCCTTCAAGGCCAATTCGATTGAGATCAGCCGCAACACTTTCAGCGATAATTCCGTTTGAAGTGCCAACGAGCTCAAATGGCAGCGTTGTGCCAACGCCATTCGCAAGTCCGGTAGAGCCAATCATCCCGGTTCCAGGGTACAAGAATGCCGCATTAAAGGTGGGAACATTCGGAGAAGTTGGAACCCATGGCAATCCAGTGTCATTCCAGGTCATGGGGCGTTTCCAATTCTTCATCGGAATCACATGCAAATCCGCACCAATGCCATATTCTTCATTAACAAGTTTTGCCCACTCACCGATCGTCAGCCCATAACGAACAGGGGTTGGATAAAGGCCGATAAAGGATTCATGACCGGGTTTGATCGTCTGCCCTTCGACGATCATTCCCCCTAGCGGATTGGGACGATCAAAGACAACAAAAGGAATTCCTTTTTCTTTGGCTCCTTCCATGGCATAGGCGAGTGTCGAAGTATAGGTATAGTAGCGAGTACCGATATCTTGAATATCAATCGTAAGAATATCTACATCAGCGAGCATTTCTTCCGTTGGTTTTTTCGTTTTCCCATACAAGCTCCGTACTGGTAGACCACTCGAAGAGTCAATCGCTTCCGGGATATATTCGCCTGCGGTAACATTACCGCGGACACCATGTTCCGGTCCAAAAAGAGCAACTAAATTCACTTTACTTTGAAGGACTTCGACACTACTGGTAAAGTCGCGAGTAATCCCGGTCGGATTTGTAATCAATCCCACTCGCTTGTCGCCAAACAGTTCTTTAAAATCATCAACTCGTTCGATTCCAAGGATTACCGGCAGATTTTCCTCAACTTTGATAATCGGTGCCTCTTCTTTTTTCTTTTTCTTCGCTTCACCGACAGAAACTCCACAAGTACTCAGACCCAGCAATAATATTAAGCCAAGTGCTAAACTTCTATTCTTCCAATTCATCTGATAAGTTCCCCTTCCTCATATCCAATACAAATTGTTCTTTCTTTTTTCGCGACCATTTCTTTATTTCAATTTCTCTTTTTAAGGCGGCACTTTTGTCAGCAACTTCTTCTTGCCAAACCAATTCGAACGGTCCTCTACCATTTGTGTATTTTGCCCCTCTGCCCTCGGAATGTGCTTTAAAACGCTTTTCAACATCATCAGTCCAACCGGTATATAAGCTCCCATCTTTGCAGCGCAAGATGTATATAAAAGCAGCCACACTATCTCTCCTTTTAACTAGCACACTCCTTTTTAAGTTCGGCATTTCAAAAATCTCTCCTGCTAAAATATTTTATGTGCGACTTTTTTCGAAAAGTTTTTGAAAAAAAGCTTTTATTTCTGATTCATTTTTGTTATAGTCATATCATTGCAAAAGTACATATAGAAAATCCCTTGCCGACCAGGTGTTATCTAATTGGATAGCCCGTCTGAGGCAGGGGGTTTTTTTCGCCACTAAAGGCAAACTTAAAGGAGGATGATAGCCCTGTGAACACGACCCCTCAGCTGCCTCAAAACAGCATAATACACGATGACTTACAGCACCAACAAGAAGAACTTAACCGTGGACTTAAACCCCGGCATCTTCAACTGGTTGCGTTAGGTGGCATTATCGGTAGCGGATATTTCTTAGGAACTGGCGAAGTACTAAGTAGTGTTGGTCCTGCCGCTGTTCTTTCCTACCTCCTTGGAGGTTGTATTATCTTATGCGTAATGCTGTGTTTAGGCGAATTGGCTGTCGCCATTCCGATCTCCAGCTCATTTGTTACTTATGCGAAGCAAATGATTTCCCCTTCATGGGCCTGTGGAGTGGGTTGGAGCTATTGGCTCACTTGGGTGACTTATGTGCCTGCCGAAATGATTGCAGCTGGTATTATCATGGAAAGTTTCTTCCCAATGGTGGATAAACTTTGGTGGTCTATGTTCTTCGGGTTACTCGTCACTTTGATTAATCTATTTCATGTAAAAGCCTTCGGTGAAATTGAATTTTGGCTCGCAATCATCAAGATTGTCGCGATTTTCCTCTTCATCGCCTTAGGTGGAGCGATATTTTTGGGTATCATCGGTAACCACACGTTCATTGGAACTTCGATTCTCTTAGGCGATGGAGGTTTTTTCCCGGAAGGGAAATGGGCGGTCTTGGTGACGATGGTCTTGGTTCTGGTAAACTTTCAAGGCTCTGAAATCATCGGACTTGCTGCCGGTGAAAGTAAAGACCCTGCGAAAAGCATTCCCATCGCAGTGCGTAATGTTACGTGGCGGATCATCTCGCTTTACATTATCCCTCTTCTTCTTTTGGTAACCATCTTTCCTTGGCGTGAGGCCGGTCTTCACGAGAGCGTTTTTGCGACTGCTCTTAACTTTTATGGACTTGAGTGGGCGGGTGGATTTTTCTCCTTTGTCGTTTTAACTGCCGCAGTCTCCTGCTCCAATTCTGGACTCTATGGTTGCTCACGGGCCATTTATGCGCTTGGTCGCGAAGGAATGGCTCCTTCTTGGCTCGGAAAAGTAAATCGCTATGGAGTTCCCCAAAATGCGACGCTCTTTTCAATTGCCGGTTGCTGGGTCGCTTTAATGTTCCAAGTCTATGACCCAGATAACGACATTTTCGTTAAGCTTCTAGCAGTATCTGGATTTAGTGGCGCGATTGCCTGGATTTCAATCTGCTGGAGTCAGCTGAATTTCCGAAAGCGTCTGCTAGCTCAAGGGCAAGACGTCAGTCTCCTTCGTTATAAAGTCCCGCTTTTCCCCTACCTAACTTACTT
>JAGOZY010000021.1 GCA_018058445.1 Negativicutes bacterium
CTCTGATGCTAATATCTTCAATAGCCTCGGTGTTCCTACATCCGTACTTGGAACAGGTATGAGCAAAGTTCATACACTCGATGAGTATGTCACAGAGCAAGACTTGTACGATCTAGCGGCTTGGACAGCTGAAATCATTAAAGAAACAGCTAAAAGATAATAAATAAAGAAGGCGGCTACATAGTAGTCGCCTTTTTTTATTGTGTTAAATCGAAAAATCAGATTGGAGTTCAATAAGTATTTTGTTAACTTCTGTATAGGGAGAGACTTGATTTTCTAAATAGATATCGGAAAAAGTACTTTTTAGCTGATCCCAGGCATAATACTCAGTATCCTTAGGGAGAAGAGGTTTTAGAGAATTTATGACTGCCGGATAGGCTTTTGTATCAAAGCTAACTGCTGAGACTTGATTTTCGATAACTAAATTTGCAATAGATTTTGAATAATTGTTTAGCTCCTGTTTATTATTTTTATCGTAAAGTGAACGAAGCTTTTTCCAGTCCAGATAATAAGCAGTCTTCCAGTTCTCACTTGAAAAATATTTAGCAGATTGAGGTTGATCGGTTTCGATTAGACCGCGATTTTTTATCTGATGCCTCAGGTTTTCTTTTTCAAAGAGACTGAGAATTAAGACGGCATTTTCAGTATTATTAAGACTTTTTACATCAAACCATATCCATGACAATTTTTTCGCTGCAGGCTCAGATAAAAATTCATCTAAAGTAATTCCTGTACGCGTCGGAGCATCGTGACCGATTACTAATTCAGGCTCTCCTGTTGAAGGATTTGTTTGCAAGAGGACATCTATTTCAATATTGAGAATTCCAGCGTGAACTGCTTCATTGAGCATTCCAATAGTATTGACTCTGTGGGCAGCGAGTTGCCCAGTTGGTCCAGAAAATTGACGAGCGTTGTTTTCTTGGAGCCAATACGGATCTGTCTCGATAAACTGTCGACTCATATTTTGTGTATCTGAAGAGCTAGAAAAGGCGTAGCTACTTGAACGTTGCTTGCTCGAAAATGATAAATCAGCAAGCTCACTTAAAAGTGAAATTGTCGAACTACTCATAAAAGATTGACCACTGTGATCTTTTAATGTGATTGTCTTGTCAGGGTAGCGTGACTTATAAGTATCAGAGAGCCAGATCGCGAGAGGAATGCGAGAGCTTTCCCAGGGTAAATCAAGAGGATGTAAATTTGGGGGTGGGAGAACTGTCTTTCCGCTAGCAGAAAGATATATGAAAGCTGTCGGTTGATCTGGTTTTGAAGATATTTGTGTATGGAGCTGATCAAGGAGAGTGTCGCGATAAAGAATACTTGCATCATAATGATTGAGCTGGTCAACCGCTTCTTTGTCTTGACGAAGTCGTCCAATAATGGCTTTTCTTGAATCAAGTTCAGGAAGAGAAATGCCAGAATTAAGCTCCTCATAAAAAGAATCTTGATCAGGCAATTGGATAATGATCAAATTATTTTTATTTGGATTAATTGATTGTAGAGTTTTCTCAAAAAATGACGGCATAGCTGAGATAGAAGGGGAGAGGAGAATCGAATCAGCCCCTTTAGTTACTGAAGATAAATAAGGTTGCAAAGAGTTAAAGTGGGAATCTTTTGCGATATAAGTAACATCAAAATTTGCAGATTTGAAAAGAGAAA
This sequence comes from Negativicutes bacterium, assembly GCA_018058445.1. Lineage (GTDB taxonomy): Bacteria > Bacillota > Negativicutes > JAGOZY01 > JAGOZY01 > JAGOZY01. Next base: position 1,657 of record JAGOZY010000021.1, read on the forward strand.
TTAAAGAATTTGCTGAATGACTTGAGCCAGATTTTTCAATTTCCGAATTACTCAGTAGATTCAAAAGAGCTATACTTGGATTAGGAGAACTGCTATATCCTTGTGAAAAGAAAATCCAGTTTGGATTTTCTTTTTGCGAACTGAGCCAAGGCGTCGTTTTTCGGCCACCACCAAAAGCTTCCATATGAGTGCGAGACACGTTTTGATCAATAACGAGAACATAGACTTCACCGTTTTCTTTTTTTGTTCCCAAATCGTTAGAATAGACTAAAGAATCAGTATTGAAAGACAAGAAAAATTGGCGATCACTTTGGTAGGACACATACGTTTTTAGAAAAATGTGTGATAACTCAAATCGAAAAGGTAAAAAGAAAATTGGCACGAGTAGCATTGCAAAGAGGCTATAACTTAAGAGTGGCTTGATAGCTATTCTTTTGAAAATTTTTTCTGATCCAGCGATATAAATAAGTACTAAAAAAGCCCCACTGATTGTGAATGCTAGTAAAGTATCAGTAAAATTTAACCAAGTCAGAAAAAAAGGCAAAGGCTTATTTTGACTGAAGACCAGAACAGGCTCAAAGCTTCCTGTTTGCGCGTAAATACGTTTTAAATAAAAAGTTATCTGTCCCAGTAGGAAAACAAGAATGCTCGCTAAGGAAAAAATGCTCCAAGAAAAAATTCGCATGAAATTATTCTCTTGTCGTTGCAATGAGAGGAGTCGTAACAAAAGAAGAGATACAACAAAAGCAAAATAAGGAATAATTTTCAATGGCAAAATTTTATCAGTTAGATAGTATTGAAAGAAGACAAAAGGACTACTTAGAAAAAGCGATAAACATAAGAAAACAAAAAATCGTTTAATATAACCCATAAAGCTCGTTATAGTATTCTGAGCGGAACACTACTTTAATCCTCCTTCAGACATTAAGATTAGTTATAGCTGCATAAGCCGAGAACTCTTGATTCTTTTCGTCATTTATCTTCGAATTCCTTCGGATATTGATATTTATAGGGATAAAATTTAGAAAAGAGTATAATAAAGAGAGGAACACTTTACTCAAGATGAAGGAGGAATGAATGATGAAAAATCTAGATTATAGTGGCTTGATTGGCCTAAATGCGGTGGTACAAAAAGAGATTGAACGATCCGACACGGCAGCTCACTATGGGGAGGGAGACTTTCCTAATCTTCTTGCGACCCCTGCTTATGTGGCTCTTTTAATCAAAGCTTCTACAGAAGTAGTCAATGGTAAATTAGAAGATAATTTAACGAGCGTAGGGAAAGCAATGAGCTTTGTTCATCATCAACCTACCCAAGTCGGTTTAATGGTAAGCGTGAAGGCCACTCTTGAAAGAACTCAGGGTAGAACCCTCTTCTTTCGAATTGAGGCTTATGATGAGATTGGACCGATTGGTAATGGCTATCATGAACGCCTAGTTGTTAATCGTGACGCGCTTGAGCATCGAGTTAAAGAGCGAATGAGTGGCATTGCATGGCACGGAAAATAATTGCTAGGCTAAATTATAAATAAAGAAGGCGGCTACATAGTAGCCGCCTTCTTTTGCATCTTATTCTTCAAGTGGATTGGTTGCGATATCCTCATTAATTAAGTTCGTAATTGCTTTTGCGACTTCTTCCTCTTCAAAAGCGATCCCTTTAATGCCGACTTGCTTGAGAAGAGGTTCATCATTGAGGAACCTCGCTCTGACAAAAATTCGGACATCTGGATTCAAGCTTAAAGCAGTCGCGATAGTGGATACTACATCGGCGATAACCGGTAGCGTAATAACCAAATACGCAGCCTTGTCAATGCCTGCTGCCTCAAGAACACTTTTCTTTGTAGAATTGCCAAAAATAGCATATTCGTCAAGATCGTGAAGCTCATTTACCGTATCTACATTTAGATCAATGACGACTGGTGTGATTGAATGCTTCTTAAATGTATCTACAGCACTTGCTCCGACAGGGCCATATCCAATGACAATCGCAACAATTGGATCGTCGAGATTATGTAATAATTCGCTATTTTCTTCCGTGTGTTCCATTGCTCTGCGATCTGCTTTCGCATTGAGCCAATTCCAAAGTTTTTCATTTTTTTGTAAAAAGCCTTCGATTTTTGGTATCAAGCTAAAGAACCCAGGATTTATTGCGATCGAAATCAGAGCGCAAACCACCAAAACGTTATACACATCCGTACTGATTAAATTAAGGGACTGAGCGACTTGAGCCAGAATAAAGGAAAATTCACCGACTTGGGCTAAACTTGTCGCAACAGTAAGTCCGGTGCGGACCGAATAACCAAGAAAACTAACAACAAGCGCTGCGGTAAAAGATTTTACCAAAAGAACAATCGCGAGGCTTGCGAGAATTAACCAAGGTTGCTCAAGCAGATAAGTGGGCTTAAATAACATACCTACTGAGAGAAAAAAGAGAACCGCAAAAGCATCGCGCAGTGGGAGTAAATCTTCGCCAGCTTGATGGCTGAGTTTGCTTTTTCCAACAACCATTCCACCGAGGAAAGCTCCGAGGGCCATAGATGCTTCAAAAATGACCGCTGCGCCCACGGCTGTCGCAAAAGCGACAACGAGTATGGTTAGAGTAAAAAGTTCCTGAGAACGAGTGCGTACGACCTTTGTGAGGAGCCAAGGAACAACTCGCCCCCCGATGACGAGTACAATGACCCATAAAAGAATTAATTTTATCAAAGCTTTCAGGATCGCATAACTGACAGGAATGATTCCAATCGCTTCATTACTTTGAAGCATTCCGGCCAAGCTAGGTAGAAGAACCAAAATCAGAACCGTGAAGATATCTTCGACCACAAGCCATCCAACAGCGACATGCCCATGAACGGTGTCTAGTACATTATTGTCTGTTAAGACTCGCAGAAGCACAACCGTACTCGCGACCGCAAGTCCAAGCCCCAGCATTAAACCAGAAATCATGGAAAGACCAAAATAAGAACCGACAAGTGTACCACATAAAGTTGCCACGGCGATCTGGATAAGTGCCCCTGTTACGGCGACTCCTTTCACAGCGACTAAATCGTCTAAATTAAAGTGGAGACCGACGCCGAACATGAGAAGAATAACACCAGCTTCTGAAAGTTGCGTAGCAAGACTTGGATCTGCCACAAACCCAGGCGACTGAGGTCCGACCAGAAATCCGGCAATTAAATAACCAACAATTGGCGAAAAGCCTAATCGATGGGTAATATAACCGAAAATTAAAGCCAATGAAAATCCAAGTGCTAAAATCTCTAACAGATGATAATCGTGCATAGAATTCCTCCCTTACAATGATAAATAGCTTAGAAAAATTTTATTAAAGTAGTTACAGTAGTAGTATATTATAATCTTTTATTAGGATTCCTGTCAAAATTTATCATGACTTTTTCTGGATTTTAAATCGAAATAACGATGTAACTTTGTGAAAAGCAGGATTTTTCTTCTGTAAATGGAAATGGTACAAAAGAGAAAATTGGAACGAGGAGGCTTCATCATGGCAACTCACTGGACCGTACCACTAGGGCAAAAATACGAAGAGATACAAGTCGGAGACACAGGCTCTGTGGCCAAAACAATTACAGAAACTGACGTGGTTCTTTATGCCGGAATTACAGGTGATACAAATCCCGTCCATATTAATGACGTAGAAGCGAAAGCCAGTCGATTTGGACAACGGATTGCTCATGGAATGCTTACTGCAGGATTTATTTCAGCCGTACTCGGCACCTGCCTCCCAGGGAAAGGCGCCATCTATATGAGCCAAACCCTGAAATTTTTGCGCCCCGTTCATATTGGTGATACCGTGACGGCAACTGCAGAAGTTATCGAAAAAATTGATGCAAAGCGTCAGATCGTTTTTAAGACAATCGTCAAAAACCAAGAAGGCGAAAAAGTCATTGATGGCGAAGCTAAAGTAATGCTCCTGGCAGAATAAATTTGCTCAAGGTGAAAAATTAATTGACATTGAAAACTTACTGGATAGATGGTTAGTGGTCTTATCGGAAGAAAAATGATCCGAAAAAGAAAAACCGCTCCAAACGGAGCGGTTTTTTTAATCCGGCCAGAAATAGCGATGTTCCTTTGCCAGTTTTTCAAAACGAGTGATTGTTTCCATCGTACTTTGTGGGTATTTGTGGATCATTTCGACAATCAATGTGTTAATAAGCAATGCAGGAGCCCCTAAACTATCTGTAAAAGCGAGAGAATGAGAAGGAGCATAAAGAACATGGTCAGAGATTGGAACCAAAGGCGAAAGCTCGTCATTGGTAATTCCAATCAGTGGCCAACCCTTACTTTTTAAATGCTCAGCAATTTTTAAGGTTTGGGAGGGATAGCGTGGGTAGGCAAATGCGATAACTACCGCTGGTTTACCTTCCCAGGAAAGTAATCGATCAAAAGTATGACTACCGTGGTCTTTAATCAGAAGGACCTCTTTTCCCAAAGAACGAGCAATCATATAGCTACAGTACTCTGCAAGGGGTGCAGAAGAGCGGAGGCCAAGGACGATGACTCGCTCTGCTCGATTTATTTTGGAAATAATCGCCGCCATAACCTTCGGGGAATATTTTTCGGACATTTCCTGTAGATTTTTTCTTTCTGCTTGCACAGCCTCTAAAAAAATATCCATGCCGTGAGGTTGCTTTTTTGTAGTCATTTCAGCATAATCAGTCATAGTCATTTCTTTTCGAATGACCTGCTGCATTTTTTCCGAGAACTCTGGATATCCTTTAAATCCAAGGACTCGGACAAAACGAATCACAGAGACTTCTGATGTTTCGGCCTTCTGTGCCCATTGCTGAGCCTTCATGAAAGCAACTTCGATAAAATGATGGATCAGATAAGTGGCTAAGCGTCGATGAGCTGCTGTATAACGTTCTTGAGAAGACTGAAGATATTGGATGAAGTCATTCTTACTGCGAATTTCAGAAATTGTGAGCATCCAAGCAACACCTTTCTTTCTAAGTCGAAAAATCTTTTTTGATTTATTATAACATTATTTTAAAAACCGCAATGTAATTTATCTTACAAAATATAGTTTGACGTAATTGGAATAACGCAATATACTATTATCAAAATAGTCGGACAATTTAAAAGGCGGAGGTGATTGATCGAAAGGACCAGGATCTACAAGTAGAACGTAATGTTTTAAGAAAAGGGGTGTGTTTATGACGATCTATACTTTGCTTACAGATCTTGCTTTTGCATCACTACTAATTTTAGTTGGGCAATTATTACGCGCAAAAATAAAATTTATTCAAAGCAGTTTTATGCCTGCAAGTTTATTAGCGGGCTTTATGGGCTTGGCTCTAGGCGCGGAATTCTTAAATTGGTTGCCTTTCTCTAAAGGAATTTCTTCTTATGCGGGAATGATCACAGTTCTTGTTTTCGCATCAGTAGGAATGAACGGCGTGAAATTTTCACCAGGGAATATGAAAAAAGACCTAAATCGAATGGGCGCATATGCGAGCTATAAAGTATTTGCACTAACGATTCAGATGTGTCTGCCTGTAGCTTTTTCTATGTTTGTTGTGTCACTTCTGGTTCCAGATATTAATAATGGTTTTGGCTTATTACTGGCTGCTGGATTCTATGGAGGACACGGTACAGCAGCGGCGCTCGGGACTACCTTTGAAAAAGCAGGGTGGGCCGCAGCGACTGATATCGGTATGACCTTTGCCACAATCGGTATTTTAGCAGGTATTTTTGGTGGACTTTTAGCGATTAAATGGGCTACTAGAAATAATTGTACCCATTATGTGAAAGACTTTTCGGACATTAAAGATGATTTGAAAACTGGATTAATTCCTCAAAAAAATCGCCAATCTATGGGCGATGAAACTATTTCGAGCGTATCTTTGGATTCCTTGGCCTTTCATTTTTCTTTAATCTTGATTCCGGCAGGTCTTGGGTACTTACTTAATAAATTGATTGAAAAGACTTGGGGGCTGGATCTTCCGACCTTCACAGTTGCGTTTATTTTAGCTTTTATCCTTTTCTTCCTATTAGGCGGCGTGAAGCGAAACATGGTTTATGAATATGTAGATTCACGAGTGATTACACGTATTGGAAGCGCGGCAACAGATTATTTAGTCTTTTTTGGAGTCGCATCCATTAAGCTGACTGTAGTTCTTCAATACGCACTACCACTTGCATTACTCAGTATTTTTGGTATTGCCCTTTGCTTCTTTACTCTGTTTTACATGGGTTCTCGAATGAACAATGAAAGCTGGTTTGAAAGAAGCATATTTGTTTTTGGCTACGCAACAGGCGTTTTTGCGATTGGACTAACACTACTACGTATTGTTGATCCAGAAAACCGTTCAAAAACTTTGAACGATACAGCAATCACAGGTCCAATCAATACTCCTTTGGAAATTTTTGCGTGGGCTTCCGGCCCAGCAATGCTCCTCGCAGGTGGAGTGCCCGCATGGACATTTATTGGCATCTACTTCGGAATCACCTTACTGACAGTTATTCTCTCCAAACAATTCAAGTGGTGGTATACCGCACCATTAGATGCACGCGAAGCTGTACATGAAGATGATTAATCTCGCTTAGAAGTGCGAGCTATAAGAGGAGGAAACAAAATGATTATTGGTGTATTGAAAGAGAACAAACCTAATGAAGCTCGAGTCATTATGGTTCCAAATGGAGCAGCAGAATTGGTTCGACAAGGGCATCAAGTACTTGTTCAAAAAGGAGCAGGACTGCTCGCAGGCTTCTCTGATGAAGCTTATGTTGCCGCTGGTGCACAGCTAAGAGATGACATGAAAGATATTTACGCTGAGTGTGAACTGATCGCAAAAGTAAAAGAGATTTTACCAGACGAATATGATCTACTACGAGAAGGGCAAATTATCTTTGCTTGCCTTCATCCAGCAGCTAATCGGGAAGAAGTAGATGTTCTTTTAGAGAAAAAAGTAACTGGTTTTACTGCCGAAGATAGCCACCGCTACGGCTCGCCAAACTGTGAAGTTGCAGGAAAGCTTGGAGCCCTTATGGGTATTCAGTGCCTGACTACACTTATGGGGGGGAGCGGAAAATTGGTCTGTGGAATTGGCGGAGCACCTGGCATTCGTGCCTTGGTTTTAGGAGCTGGTATCGTAGGGCAAGGAGCCATTGATATCTTAGCCTCTCTTGGAGCCCAAGTTACTGTTATGGACATTAATGTAGGGGTTCTAAGACAAATTGGCTCCCAATTTCCCAAAAATGTTCAGACTGCTTTTTCAAACCAAGCCAATATCCGAGAACTGCTACCGCAAACAGACCTTGTGATCAATGCAGTAAAATGGCCAAAACATCGTAAAGACCACCTGATTAGTCGCGATATGCTTAAACTCATGATACCAGGCTCTGTCATCGTTGACGTGAGTGCTGATGTCGGTGGGGCCATTGAGACTTACCAACCAACGACTCATGAAGAGCCCACTTATGTGATTGATGGAATCGTTCACTATGGTGTAGACAACATCCCTGCTGCCGTACCGC
>JAGOZY010000022.1 GCA_018058445.1 Negativicutes bacterium
AACAAGAAAAGCGAAGAGTCCAATTGACCAAGGTTCAAAGGGCTATGCAGATACTCATTCAAAATAAAAAAGCACCTCTTTAATCAAAAAAATTGACAAAAGAGGCACTTCGCTTCTATTTTACAGAAAACCTAAAAACCCCATTGATTAATTCGGATTGAATCCTTCCTTCTCGCTCTAAGTAGCGAAGATGCGCGTTGGCTTCCGCAGTTGCAAACCATTTTTGGGCGATGGGAAAGTCTTCCCAGGATCGGCTTCGAATCCGCCAGGTCAGAAGCGGAGCCAATTCATAAGCACTTTGACCGGGTTTTTCGGCAACCAGTTTTTCCAGTTCGTTTAGACGAATATGATGATGTTCAATCAGTTCATCAATGCGTCCGTTCGGATCTTCAATAACTTGGCGATGACCGGGTAAAATTCTTTGTAAGTTTAGTTTTTTGATTTTTTCTAAACTACTCAAAAATTCGGCTAACGGATTTCCCTCGCCACCCATAAGCGAGATATTAGGACTGATGTTACCTAGCACATGGTCCCCGGCAATCAAAAACCCTTTCTCTTTTTCCCATAAGCAGATATGCCCGCTGGTATGCCCTGGGGTGGATACAATTTGGAAGCGATAAGGTCCATAAGTCAGTTCGTCCCCTTCCTCTAAGGTTTCGATAATTCCAATTCCAGCGCCCCGATAGCGAAAGCCGGGATGATTTCTAAAACTATCTTGAATTTGCTCTTCCGGCATTCCAGTTAATCGCGCTCCGACTGCTCGTTTTCCAAAATCTTCGTCCGGTGTATTTTCAATTGCCCAAATTCGATCCCCGTCTTCTTTACTGGCGAAAACGCGTGATGCCGGGCTTTTTAGATAGGCAATCAGACCGGAATGATCCGAGTGCATGTGAGTGGCCAAAAAGTCTGTCTTTGTGACATCCAATTTCAATTCGGCAAAAGCACGCTCAAAAGCTTCAATCGATGCCGGAAAATTCATTCCTGCGTCAATCAGGAGATTTCGCTCCGCTCCAATAATGACATAGCTATTTAGCACTTTGAGCGGCCCCGGTGGAAGAGGAACTTGAATTTGATATAAGGATGGCATAATTTCTTGAACAATTTGATTTTCCTCCATGGCAGTGACCCCCTTCTATTTTCAAGTATTAGCGGTATTTATTTGCTAAAAATACTCCACCTACGATCAAAATGCCCCCAAGAGCGAGAAAAATACTCACTGGCTCATTAAGTATGATAATCGCAGCAATACTGCCGAATAAAGGATTAAAGTATTGAAAAACTGCGGTTCGAACTGGCCCGATCGTCTCGACTCCCCGGTACCATACAATAAAGGCATAATAGGAAGATAAAATGGCTAGACCCAGTAGAATCGCCCAGGTGGAAGCACTCGCACCACTGAGCTCTCGATAAACTTGTCCACCCATTTCCGGATAAAAGAGAAAGACGACTAATAGCTGAGCAAAGCCAAAAAAATGAATATAAGCCACTGCGACGAGCGGACGATAACGCTGCATGATCTTACTCCCAAGTAGCGTAAACGCCGCCCAGAAGATCGCACTTAAAAACATGAGGCTATCACCTAACAGGACATTAGACCCACTTCCGCTACTACCGAGCGCTTGGGTCGCAACCACTGCTACTCCTGAGAAAGCAAGGGCAAGTCCGATGCAAATTCCCATTCGCATTTTCTGCCAGCCGAGAAACCAAGCAATCAAAGTCGCTGCCAAAGGCGATAAAGCAATAATCAGTGACGCATGAACCGCATAAGTGAACGAAACACCGACAACTTGTAGGGGCATAAATAGGGATACTGAAATCATGCCTAACAGAAAGAAAAGCGGAACATCCCGGCGATATAGTTTTGCTTGAGATCCTAAGAAGAGTAAAGTAATCGCAAACAGCAAGCTCGCTCCACCTGCCCGAAAAAGTACAACGACAAAGGGTGATACCTCTCTGACAGCGTGCTTCATAAATGCGAAGGAGCTCCCCCAGATGATCGAAACAGTCAGTAACATGCCGTAGAGAACCCAGCGATTGGAATTATTCAATTTTGTCCACCCTTTCGATTTTCAGTAATGATCCATGTTAAATAAAAATAAGAAATAGACGTGAGCTCCTCACCTCTCATCTATTTCTTATTTTTTATCTTATAATCTGGTATGATATGATGAGAACCTATATTTTAAGGGAGGGATACTCTATGAATCGTTATGATAATTTTTTTCTACCTGTGGATAATTTAGACAAAGCGGTAAAGTATTACTCTGAGACACTTGGACTAAAAATTAAATTTAATTTTGCTGATAGAGGAATGGTTGCTTTTCATGTGGGAAATGAAGAGCCCGCTCTCATCTTAAAAGATACAACAAAGTATGCAGATGCGAAACCAACAATCTGGTTTGTCGTCGATGATGTAGCAACTGAGTACGAGAGACTGCTCGAAAAGGGCGTTCATTTTATTACGAAGCCTTTCAAAATCGGTACTGGGATGTCGGCAGAATTTGAAGATGACTTTGGAAATCGGCTGGGCATCACTGACTATAGCAATCGAGGCAATCAATAAGAGCTCCAGATGCCTTGACGAACTCTCACCCTTATTCTATCGTAGAACTTACCGGGGGACAAACTCTAAAAGGGCTTAGAAAGAGAAAGGAAGGTTTGTTATGAACACAAATGATCAAAAAATCGAAGCCGCTCGCCGAGAAGCACTGGATTCTTTTCTGGGGTTAAGAAGTAATTGCACTGAAGCTCTGCTTCGTTCACTTCGCAATCATCTGGATCTAAATCTTTCCGATGAACAACTCGCCATCGCTACTGGCTTTGGCGGTGGCATGGGAGCAGGTTGCGCTTGTGGAACTTTAACTGGTGCTGTGATCGCAGTCAGCTTGGAAAATGGTCGTAAGCCTGGCGTTATCTCTGAAAACCCACCTAAAGCGAGCTTACTCGCAAAAGAGCTACACGACTTCTTTAAGGAGAATCATCAAATAACTTGTTGTCGCGGATTAATTCCAGGATTAAAAAAAGGGGATCCCGAGCGAACTAAGCGTTGTAGCCAATTTGTCGATGAAATGACTAAAAAAGCAGCAGAAATCATTCTCCGCGAGCGAGAAAATCGCAAATAAAATCGAATTAAAGTATGCATATCTCGATTTTTTGGAGTTTTCCCCACCTAAAACTCCGCTATTTTTCTATCTTCATCCTACTTTTCCACAGTTATCCCCTGTATCCACAGATCACCTGTGCACAACTTTACTTTTGTTTATAACTAAATTTCATCAATGAACCTATTGCAATGAATCCGGATTCTTGCTCCCCCTGAAAAATGGGCTTTCTCATTTCGTAATGAATCCAGATTTTTCTATTTCAAAAACCTCACAACAAAAAGTCAAGCGCTTCCATAAGTAAACCTTTTCATAATAAAAACCCCAAAAGTTCTACGAACTTCTGGGGTTTTTATCTTATTTTATAAATCTTTTATCGAAAATTATTTTATTTAAAATAGTAACTGATTTAAATCCATCGACTCCAACCGATCCAGCCAGCCATTCCCACAAAGAAGATTCCTACGATTTGATTTAAGTGATGACTGATCGTTGGGTTCGCCCGTAGCCAATCACCACAGCGACCGGAGTAGATGGCGATCGGAGTCATGACGATGAGCATCGTAGCAATAATAATTCCACCCAAAATAAGAAATTGGGGAATCACAGGGCCGATCTGCGGATTTACAAATTGGGGTAGAAACGATAGAACAAAAAGCACAGCTTTCGGATTGGTGAGGTTTACCAGCACCCCTTGCCGCCAGATCTGGAAAAGTGATCGGGCCGGAGCTTCTTCGACTTGCATCAGACCTCCTTTGCTCAGTAAGGCGGTAATTCCGATATAAGCTAGATAAATCACTCCGACCAGAACAACTACTCGATAAGCTAGAAGTGATGTCGATAAGATGACGTTTAAACCAAACGCCGCAAAGAGTACATGAATATACGCGCCAGTTGCAACGCCGGCTACCGAAGCCAGTCCGGCTTTGGGCCCGCCAGATATGCCGTTGGCTGTGATATACAGCATATCTGCCCCAGGAGTCGCAACGACAATGATAACGGCTGTACAGAAGAACCATAGAGTCTCCATTGACATAGTCTTGACCCCTTACGAGAATTTATTTCTTTAATTTAGGTAGTGTATTGGCTCCGTGAGTCATTAAAGTTACCGTAAAATTTTCCCCTAACTTCTCTTTGCCCATCTGATAAGCAGTCTCTATGTCAGGAGCAAATTCAAAACCGCCTCGACGGATGAAGTCTTCGTTTTCTGGCGCGCTGACTAAGATCACGGTCATTTCACGGGTCATCAAAGCCAGAGTATAGCCGACAAAACCGGGAATCGTAAAGCCTACCCGCAATTCGTCTTCCCATTTAAGAAGATCACTATTGTACTTGAACCAATCGGAGAAATCTGGGGGCTCCATGATATCTGGGCACTCCATCACACCAATTAGAACGCCTCCTTGGCGAGTGGCAAAATACGCATTGTCCAAGGTTTTTGATCCTTGATATAAATTGATATCTTTGGGGAATCCGCCCGCGGACGCAATGACCATATCGGCTTGCTTCTCAATCTCAATACCGTAGATCTCTTCCACTCGCTGCGTCCCAGCAAGCCAGGCTTCACGCCAGTCGCCAGCAAAAATATCGCAGACTTGGCCTTCTGGATTGATTGTTACGTTTAAAATAAAGTCCGGGTTCACAAATTCGGTACATTCCATCTGATCTTCGTGCATATCATTAAGAGCTAGTTTACTAGATGCACAACGCGGATTGGCTCCGCCGCCTCGATTATCTGCTAGGCAAAGACTGTGATTTTTTTGTACGGTTTTATAAGAGCTGACTCCAGGCATCACCGACTTGCGTCCGCCCCCAAATCCAGCCATCAAATGATAGACAATACCGCCAAGCAGTACAACCCGGTCTGCTTCGTGAACTCGACGATTGACTTCCATGGTGGTTCCTCGACTTGTGGTTCCTAGATTAACGAGCATCTCTTCATTCTGGCATTCATGCTGATAAATCTTGACTCGGCGAACAACTTCTTCGCCGCAAACCGCAAGATCTTCTTCTGGGGTATGTCCTCGATGGGTTCCTAATGCGACCACAATAAAAATATTTTCATCGGGAACACCCGCACTATTGAGCACATCTAGCAAGGGTGGCAGAAGCAAGTCATTTCGAATCCAGCCGCGAGTGATATCACTAACGACTAGGCAAACTTTTTCTCCTGGCTTTACAAGCTCTTTCAGTGGTTTGGTGCCAATCGGATTGGCAAGGGCTTCTTTCACCGAAGCATACATATCGGCAATTGGCTCTGCGGCTCTGCCTTCGATGTCGTACAGAATCTGCTCTACGGGTAGGCTGATCGTTTGGACTCCTTTGCCAAATCCGAACTCTACTTTCTTTTCCATCTTTCATCCCCCTATTTACAAGCTTACATTTCTATTATTGTATCATACAGCTACTGGAATAAACAGAAGATCTGGTAGAAAACTCTACTGGATTTTTGTTTTTGGGTGGGACGAAATTATTTGCGAGGACAGTTTTTTCTTTTTTTGATCTAAATTCCTATTTTGTTCGCTTTTTTGCAGGATAATGGAGGATTTATCGCCAATGACTATTAAGTAGATGAACGATAAATGAGGGGGAGTAGCAATGACAAAGCCAGTGGTAGGTTTTATTGGTACCGGGATCATGGGATGCAGCATGGCGAGTCATCTAATGGCGGCAGGATTTGATCTTCATATTTATAATCGGACGCAAGAGAAGGCGACTTCTTTAATCGAAAAAGGCGCAAAATGGCACGACACTCCTGCGGATCTTGCTCCTCATTGCGATATTATTATTACGATGGTCGGTTATCCAAAAGATGTGGAAGCGATTTATTTCGGGCCACAAGGTCTGATCGCTCGCTCCAAAGCGGACACCTTACTTATTGATATGACCACTTCAAGTCCGGCATTAGCTCGTTGGATTGCTAGTGAGGCTGAAGCCTGCCAAAAATCAGCGCTGGATGCGCCGGTTTCTGGCGGCGATGTCGGTGCTCGCGAAGCTCGCCTCTCGATCATGGTCGGTGGTGAGGCTGAGGCTTTTCAAAAAGCCTATCCGCTTTTTGAGGCGATGGGCAAGCAAATCCTTCATATGGGCACTGCCGGGATGGGCCAGCATACGAAGATGAGCAATCAAATCGCGATTGCTTCCAATATGATGGGAGTCTGCGAATCTTTGGTGTATGCGGAGAAGAATGGGCTGGACCCAGCTCTGGTTTTTGAGGCGATCAGTGCCGGAGCAGCGAATAGTGCTTCGTTGACTAATCTGGCGCCTCGTATGCTAAAAGGTGATTATGCTCCTGGCTTTTTTATCAAACACTTCTTAAAGGACATGAAGATCGCGATCGAAAGTGCCCAGGAAGCCAATATTGACTTGCCCGGTCTGAAGCTAGCTTGCTCACTTTACGAATCACTTGCCGAACAGGGCGCTGAAAATGACGGAACCCAAGCTTTGATTAAGTGGTATAAGGAAGCTTGCAACTAATTTATAAGATAAGGAGTTTATTATGAACCATAAATATCTGACCCCTTTTGTACTGGGAGGCTTACTTCTTTTTCCGGCGGCAGGCGGCTCAGCTGCTGAGGTACCGAGCCGAAAAGAAATCTCAATCGATAGCCAGTGGCGGCTAGATCATATTTACCCGACTGATGCAGCTTGGGAAGAAGCTCTTGCGGCTTTGCCAAGCCAGGCAGAAGCAGTCAGCGCTTATCAAGGAAAGCTAGGTGAATCTGCTGAAGCAGCTTTAGCTGCGCTGCAAGCTCGCGATGATTTGAGCCAAAATCTATCTAAAGTCTTTGCTTATGCACGGATGAATCTGGATACGGATGCGACAGTCGGAAAATATCAAGAAATGCAAGGAAAGGCGCAAGCAGCTTTGGCTCAGGCTGGAGCGGCTATTAGTTTTATTGAGCCGGAGCTTTTAGCTCTGCCACCGGAAACTCTCACTAGCTATCAGAAAAATCCACTACTTAACAATTATGTGGTTTACTTTGCGGACTTAACCCGCCAGAAAGCCCATATGCTAACTCCGGCCGAAGAAAAGCTTCTCGCGGCGACCGCCAGTCTTTCGACAGCTCCGCAAAATATCTTCGGTGCTTTAAGCAATGGGGATATGAAGTTTCCTTCGATCACCGATGAGAAAGGAGAGACTCTTGCTCTGTCGGAAGGACGATTTGGTTCTTTAGTTCGCTCTCGCGACCAGAAAGTCCGCAAAGATGCTTTTGAGACTCTACTAAAAACGTATGGGGAGTATCGCACTACTTATGCGGCGATTCTCAGTGCTTCTGTTAAAAAAGATGGTTTTTATGCGACTCAGAGAAAATACAGCTCTGATCTGGAGGCAGCATTAGATCCGAATGCGATTCCGCAAGAAGTCTATACGAATTTAATTCATACAGTAGATCAAAATCTGCCTTTGCTCCATCGCTATGTGGATCTTAAAAAGAAAGCTCTTGGGCTCTCCGAGATTCATTTATATGATCTCTATGTACCTTTGCTAGATGATCCATTTCCACCGCTTGCCTATGAGCAAGGAGTGGCTACCGTCGAGGCTGGGCTGGCTCCACTCGGCGAGGCCTATCTGGCGGACCTAAAAGTCGGACTCAATAGCGGCTGGATCGATCGCTACGAAAACAAAGGGAAGCGGTCGGGGGCGTATTCATGGGGAATCTACGGGGTTCATCCGTTTGTCCTCCTGAACTATCAAGGAAAGCTGGACGACACTTTGACTCTGGCCCACGAGATGGGCCATGCGATGCATAGCTACTATAGCCAGAAAAATCAGCCCTATCCAACTTCTGACTATACGATCTTCTGCGCGGAAGTGGCTTCAACGACAAACGAGACCCTAGTCCTCCAACACATGCTCAAAAATGCGACAACTAAGGAAGAGCGAATCTATCTACTCAATCAGATGGCGGAATCTATCCGCAGCACTCTTTATCGGCAGACTCTTTTTGCAGAGTTTGAGCTTTATATCCATGAAACTGTACAAGCCAAGGGCGGAATTACAGCCGATGAAATGGAAGCAAAATGGGTGGAGCTTTATAAAAAATACTACGGAACTGAAATTGTCATTGATGAGGTCGTTAAAAGTGAGTGGAGCCGAATTCCTCATTTTTATACGGACTTCTACGTCTACCAATATGCAACGGGTATCTCGGCGGCATTGGCTTTAGCGGATGGAATCCAAACTGGCGGTGAGCCGGCTCGTGATGCTTATCTGAATTTCCTCAAAAGCGGTAGCAGTGCCGACTCGATCACGATCCTCAAAAACGCCGGGGTGGATATGTCGAGCCCAGAACCGATTCAAAAAGCGCTCGATCAATTTAAGTGGATCTTAGACGAATTGGAAAAAGAACTGGGGTAACTTGAATCTAAAAAAGCAAATAAAGAAAATTATTTTCTTTATTTGCTTTTTTAATGGATTTTTTTTTCAAATTCTGGTATAACGAGTTTTAAGAGAATTGTCGATGCTTTTTTATTTTATTGGCTGAATTCGAAGGATTTATTTTTGATATAAACGGAGGAATCGCATCATGCCTAAGCAGCAAATGGGTTTAATTGGCCTTGCCGTCATGGGAAAGAACCTTGCCTTTAACATCGCTTCCCGCGGTTATTCCCTATCGGTCTATAATCGAACTCCAAATAAAACGGACGAGCTTTTGAGTGAGTCTAGCTATCCATCTATTGTAGGGACAAAAACAATGGAGGAGTTTGTTGAATCGCTGGAGTCACCTCGCAAAATCCTGATGATGGTGAAAGCTGGTGAGCCCGTCGATCAAACGATCAATCAACTTCTGCCTTATTTATCAGAAGGGGATCTTTTAATCGACGGGGGAAATTCTTTCTATCAAGATACGATCCGAAGACAAAAGGATCTAGCTTCGAAAGGTTTTCAATTTATCGGTCTCGGCATCTCCGGCGGCGAAGAGGGGGCTCTTCATGGCCCATCTTTGATGCCTGGCGGAACGAAAGAAGCTTATGAACTGCTTGAG
>JAGOZY010000234.1 GCA_018058445.1 Negativicutes bacterium
GGTCATTATCGTCAAAGATAACGGCCTCCCCATTGACTATGTCGTTTCGACAATTGATCAAGTTGAAGAAAGTGATCGAAAAGCTTATCCAGACTGGGCAGCGGTAGGTGAGAACTTTATTGGTTTTTTTCCTGGCTGGCTTGAGCTGCCACAAAAAATCGGGTGTCTTAGCAATTTATATCTTAAAGATCAGTACCGAGGTAGTGGGATTGGGTTACAATTATTAGAGAAGACCCTAGAATGGCTGGAAAGTTTTTCTGATGTTGATCTTACTTTTGTTTATATTTCTAATGGTAATGATGGAGCATTGGATTTTTATCTGAACCATGGGTTTACTTATAGTCATGACGTCTTTGGTGGCTTTATCAAGGCGACCTATCGGCATAAAAAATAGTTTTTGCATGAATAAAGCCTGGCACGTATACGTGCCAGGCTTTATTCATGTTTTTATATTTATCGTGTCTTGATAACTTGGATCACTTAGCGTTGATAACCGCCACCACGACGATTTCCATCTTGTCCGCGCCCCATATCCTCTCGATATCCCTGGTGATTTCCATTCATATTCCCATGACCAAACCCGGCACCTTTTGATCTGCCAATCCGAGCTGTCCCTGATCCATCACAAGTTAGTTGGTTCTGAGCAATCATTTTTTTGATTTCATTGGCCCGTTGTTCGGTCATTTGACCCGCTTTGACTCGTTGGTCTAGTTGTTCAATTTTAGCTTCTAAGTTTCGCGTTTTAAATTCCTCAAATTTACCTGCATCGCGAGCAATTTGTCCATAGGTTTTTCCTGTTTCAATGCGCTCTGATGTAATCTCTTGTACAGGACGTCCGGTCAATTCAGCTGCGATTTCAGCTGGACTAATCCAAGGTGATGCGGCAAAAGCAGTAGCAGTCAGACTTCCTAAAAGTATTCCTATTCCAATGATTTTTTTCATTTTGATCAACCTTTCTTTTTCTATATGTTTTTGATTAACTTTAGAGTAAACTTAATTTATGACAAAACTATGTTTTATTCTTTCTTTTTAAAAGCAAAAAACACATTTTCGACATGACTCACCTTTATATTAATTTTAAAGGAGGGATGATTATGACCACTTTGTTAATCGCAGATGACCATCAACAGATTACATCGATTCTTAAAGAATATGCTGAAAAGGATGGCTATCAGGTGCTAGTCGCCGCTGATGGATACCAAGCTCTGACAGCATTTTCCGAGCATAGTCCAGATTTGCTACTCTTGGATGTCATGATGCCTCACAAGGATGGCTTTGAGGTTTGTCGTGAAATCCGCAAAAAATCTGCTGTGCCAATCATTATGATTACCGCAAGAAGTGAAGATTTCGAGCGCATCATGGGACTGGATATTGGCGCTGATGATTATATTGTTAAGCCTTTTTCTCCTAGTGAAGTCATGGCGAGAGTTCGCGCGCTACTTCGTCGAATGAATAACAAGTTTAATACGAATGAAAATATTTTCTCTTATTCAAATCTTACAATTGACTTAGATACTTATATCGCGACAATTGACGGAGAACCATTAAGTTTGACAAAAAAAGAATTAGAAATATTGTGGACTTTGGCAACGAATAAAAATAAAGTCTTTTCTCGAGATAATCTGCTCAATCAGCTTTGGGGCTACGACTATTTTGGTGATAGTAGGACTGTGGATTCACATATCCGAAGACTAAGGGCTAAAATGGATGACAGCTCTCACCCCGATTGGGAGCTGAAAACAATTTGGGGTGTAGGTTATAAGTTTGAGGGTTCTCTATGATAAAAAATAAAATTGCCGCAAAGCTCAGTTTATATTTTTTGACAATTCTTCTTTTCTTTAGCCTGATTCTTGGATCACTCTTTTTCTTTTTCTTTCAATCCTACACGGTCGATTTACACCGGTCAGAACTGGAAAAACGGGCCACAAAAATTGCATCAACTCTTGCCGAATGGGATACAATTTCTTCTTCACTCTCTGCAATCCAGCCTGGTAATCACTCGATGAAACGAATGACTGACCACAATGGCTACGGAGCTTATTTACGATTTTTAGATGATATTGCGATGAGTGATGTCTGGATTGTCAATTCACAAAAGCAGTTGATTACACCTCCCCAGCGTGGAAGAAAGGCTTTTATTTATAGTGATCTTCCGCCAAGTGCGGACCAGGTTATTCAAGAAGTTTTTCAAGGAAAAAGTGCTTTTAGTCAGGATTTTAGTTCTTTAATCTCAGCACCTACCCTTACCGTCGGTACACCTATTATTGACGCTCAGGGAAAAGTGCAGGGAGTCGTTCTTCTTCACAGCCCGATTTCTGGTATTACAGAAATATTGCGTCATAGCTTTCTCTTACTCGGTGCAAGTTTACTGGTCGCTCTCATTTTTACTTTGGCACTGGCAATTAAATTATCCTACCGTTTTACAAATCCACTCAATAAAATGCGAGGTACTGCTCTGCAACTCGCAGAGGGAGATTATCTAGCCAGAAACAATCTCCAACTACATGATGAAATTGGCCAACTTGCCAACGCGATGGATCTTCTCAGTGATCGCCTTTTGGAAGCCTCTAAAGAAAAAGCCAAGTTGGATCAATTTCGCAAAGATTTTATTATCAACCTGTCTCACGAACTTCGCACACCAGTCACCGTCATTCGTGGTTCTTTGGAAGCTTTAGTCGACAAAATTATTACTTCACCTGAGCAGATCACGGAATATCACAAACAAATGCTCGCAGAAGCCATCTTGCTTCAACGCTTGATC